>JAHIYL010000006.1 GCA_018815145.1 Nanobdellota archaeon
GAGTATAGTCCTTTCACAAGACAGAGAGGCGAAGTAGATTTCAATATGCCAACTATTGAAAAAAGTCATAGTCCAGAAAAAAGTATTGAGGATAGCAACACAGTCGGTTTGAGAATAAGAAGGAATTGGGATCTAAACCTTGAGGATAAGATTCTTTTAAACATATTGAAGGATTCACGAAAAGCGGATGGACATGAGGGTAAAAGCGATACGTATTCACAACAAGATTATGCTTTAGAGGCACGTAATTTTTATAACCTTCTTGAAGAGACTTCAATAGAATTGCATGGAGATGAATGCAGGCAAAACGGGATTTTTCTTCAATTCTGGGCAGATGTGAAACCAGAGATCGGAAAGCCAACTTTTGTCAATAAGCTTATAGAAAAATATCTGAATCTTATTGACAATATTGTTGATGATGGAGATACTCTTCTTGAGGGAATTTTTAAAGAGACAGAATCAGCGGTTGATGTTTATGACAATAGAATAGAAAATCTTAAATTAGTTGTGGATAGAATTAATCACAATGAAAAATATTTCAGACGCCATCTGGAAAGAACTGAAATGACTGATCAAGGCAGGGAATATCTTAACGAGACTATTCAAATAGGTAAGAGAGTAAAGAATATGTATCGTTTGACACTGGAAGAAATGAATAAATCCTACAGCATCCTCACGACCATGCGTGGCGAGCTACAGAAAGTTATTGAATATTAAGAATTACTTAGGGCTTATTTTTTTTCACTTCATATGCAATTCAACAATATCCTTATCCAAGAGCACATGATCGGTCTTGATTTTCATCTGGCCTTCGTACTTGACTGAAGTACCCCATATCCTTGCAAACTTGAATTTCTGGACAAAGTCCTTATGGATCTTTTTGCAGAGATCAAGAAGAGTTGCTCCATTGAAAAGGATCATCGGTTCATCCAGATCAGGCTTTTTTCCGGGCTCTTTCAGATAGACTCTCATGAATCCCAGCTGAGTGAATATGCGTTCTTTTAATTGCTCAAGACCTATTTCTTTTTCAGCTGAGATAAAGATTGCATCAGGAAAACGTTCCTTAGTCTTTGTTATGAGCTCCGGACTGGCTGTATCAATCTTGTTCATCACGACGACAGAGGGTACGTATTTCTTGTTTCCTTCTATGACATCAATCAGCTGGTCCTCATCGATCTTTGACCTTATGAGGATGTCTGCATTAATGACCTTGAACTCATTGAGTATGGCTTTGATTGTCTGATGTGTCATATTCAATCTGAACATAGAAGCAATATGTATGCCTCCTTTGTCTTTCTTTTTTATTCTGACATAGGGAACTTTTTTGTCAAGCCTGATTCTTGCATCATAAAGTTCTTTTAATATAGTGTCGTATTGGTTTAAAGCATGAATATCTAAAAGTATAATTACAAGCTCTGAATTCCAGATGACAGAAAGGACTTCTCTTCCTCTTCCGGAGCCGTCTGATGCGCCTTCTACAATTCCAGGTACATCTAATAACTGGATTTTTGATTGCTTGTATTCAAGAAGACCCGGAATAACAGAAAGGGTTGTGAAATCATATGCAGCAGTCTTGCTCTCTGCATTTGTTATGGCATTCAATAGGGTGGATTTTCCGACACTTGGGAATCCGACGAGAATGACAGTAGCATCACCGCTTTTTTTGACTGTATATCCTTCGCCTTTCTTGCCCTGGCTCTTTCTTACAAATTCTTTTTCTTTGAGCTTTGCAATCTTTGCCTTTACAAGGCCGACATGATGCTGAGTCCTCTTGTTGTATTTGGTCTTTTTCAGCTCATCCTCAAGATCCTGGATCCTGTCTTCACTTTTTGATGCCATTATCATAGTGTAAAAACAAAGAAGTTAAAAAGGTTTTTGAAATGTTGTGGAAGAATCAGTAAATATAAATTCAGAAAGATATTCTCATAGTTACCCAAAAGGATTGATGAAGATTATTTCGCTAATGCATAACGCATAAAAAATATTGCTGAAGTCTTTTTGGGTATCTTTATTTTCATAGTTAAATTTAAAAAAAGACTGTGATTCTAGGATTTATAGATGCCTTGTTGGTGTAGCACGGCCAATCATTCAGCCCTCTCGAGGAATGTATTTTCCATGGAAAGGCTGAGACCCGGGTTCAAAAGAGCGCTTTAACAAAGCAAATAAATTTGCACACAAATTTAGTGTTCCAAAGTGCGTAAGTCACTTTGAGAACCCTCGGCGCAAATTATTAAGGAGGACACAAGGTCCTCCGAATGTCGAGAAGGGTTAACGTTCATGAAAGTCCCGGACGAGGCACTTTTTTCTCTTTTTAAACAAATATTTTAAATACCTGATGTTTCCTTAGTTGAATCATGGGAAATCTGCCTTTTGAGGATATTGAACAGGATATAATTGTCAAGAGAGAGGCAGAGACTTCGGACAAGTATGGCAAACCCCCTGAATCGCGGACTGTCGAAGAGCTTCTTGACTATGGGATAATCAATATTGACAAACCTGCCGGCCCGACATCACACCAGGTTTCAGCATATGTCCAGAAAATTTTAGGAATCAAAAAAGCAGGGCATTCAGGCACATTGGATCCTCAGGTCACCGGATGCCTTCCGATAGCCCTGGGAAAATCAACAAAGATTGCGCAGGCGCTTCTAACTTCAGGAAAAGAGTATGTGGCACTGATGCATATCCACAAAAATATTCCTGAATATGAGATATATGCTTTGATGGAGAAATTTACAGGTAAATTAAACCAGCTTCCACCAATAAAGAGTGCTGTAAAAAGGCAGTGGAGAGAGCGGACAGTTTATTATAATGAATTGGTCGCAATAGATGGACAGGATGTCCTTTTCAAAGTTGGTTGTCAGGCAGGTACATATATCAGAAAATTGATACATGATATGGGTCAAAATCTCAAGAGCGGAGCTCATATGGCTCAGCTTCGGCGTACCAAGGTAGGGCCTTTTGATGAGTCTACCCTGTTCACATTGCAGGACCTGACTGATGCATATCATTATTATAAAGAAGAAGGGAATGATAGGTTTATCAGAAAAATAATCCAGCCGATTGAGAATGCTATTTCCCATCTCCCAAAGATCTGGGTTATGGATACCACAGTGAGCACGCTCTGCCATGGAGCAAGCTTGCATGTGCCGGGCATATCAAAATATTCTTCAAAGTTTGAGCCTGACCAGATAGTTGCTGTCATGACCTTAAAAAATGAGCTCATAGCTTTTGGCAGGGCAAAGATGTCATCAATCCAGATTGAAAAAAAGCAAAGAGGATTGGCCATGGTAACAGACAAAGTACTGATGTCAAGGGACCTTTACCCGAGCATAATAAAAAAATAGAATTCTATTTATATTTCGGGAACACCAAAATTCCAAAAATTTATTAAACCTGCTAGATTAAATCATTGATTAAGGGGTAAAATGAGGTTCAAAAAGCAGTATTTTGTCGGAATCACTTTAGGGATATTGATATTTTTAGTCGATGTACTTATCCTTTTTGGTACAAAATTCTTCCTGCCTATCCTGATGCTTGCAGTTTCAATTGCATGGGGACAGGTATGGTTTGATTTTTTCAGGGAAGAAGCCAGGCAGAAAGAGCTGGAAAATAGGTTCCTTGATTTTGTCAGGAATCTGGCAGGTGCCATAAAATCGGGTATGCCGGTACCAAAGGCAATAATGCATATAGCCAGGCTTGACTACGGACCATTATCCAAGTTCGTCAGAAAATTGGGAAACCAGGTCGAGTGGGCCATACCTGTGCATAAGGCATTTATATATTTTTCCAATTCAACGCGCAATGACATCATTAAAAGAGCAGTTGCCACAGTAATTGAAGCTGAAGAGGCAGGTGGAAACATGGAAAATGTCCTTGAGTCTATAACTACCTCACTCATTGAGATTCGTAAGATAAAGGACTCAAGAAAAGCCAGTGTTCATTCACAGATCATGCAGTCATACATAATCTTTTTTGTCTTCATCGGAGTTATGATAGTCATCCAGAAGCTGCTTGTTCCAAATCTGATGGGAACAGAATCCCTTTCACTTACAGGAGATATTCAGTCGACAGGTAATCCAATAAAGATGGATGTTGAGATACTGTTTACATCAATGCCTGCTTTCATTGTCTCCTTTACGCAATGGCTTTCAAGTCTTGAAGGAATATTTCTGATGCTGTCACTGATTCAGGGATTTTTTGCAGGAGTAATAGTGGGCAAACTTGCAGAAGGCGACCTCACAAGCGGACTTAAACACTCTCTGGTCATGATGACTATAGCATTCTTTGTCATGACACTTGTTGCCTGAACAATAAAAATCATTTTGCAATGACTTTTGTTATACCATTGATACTGCTAAGAATTGTGATGATATTTTCAATTTTGATACCCTTTTCGTCCTTTACCTTCAGGTTTATCTGATTCTGCTGCTTCAAAATCTTGACATTGATTGATAACACTATCACCTTTTCTTTCATAAGTGTATCCAGAATAACTTCCAGCAGGCCTATCTTGTCTTTGGTCAATATCTTCAGGTCAATCATTTCCTTATCAGGTACATTCCATTCAACAGCCACTCTTTTTTTTGAGTCGAGTGTATGGATATTCGGACAACTGGATTTATGGATTGTGATAGATTTTTCTTTTGTACGAAAACCTACGATATCATCCTGGAATTTCGGTTCGCAGCATTTTGAAAGCTTGATAGGTGCTTTTTTCCCTTCGTATTTCAGATATTTTTTAAGATCTCCATCATTGATATCTTCGTCACTCCTTTTATCGGTTGTATCCTTTGATTCAGCTTCAATATTAAGTATAGACCTTATCTTAGATTTTGCCTTATTTGTCTTTGCAAAAGTAAGCCAGTTTCTTGAAGGTCTTGCAGAATTTGATGTGATAATATTGATGATATCTCCGCTTTTGAGTTTTGTATCAAATGAGACCAGCTTATTGTTCACTGTGGCTTTAAGACAGGAATTTCCGACCCCTGTATGCACTTCATAGGCAAAATCT
Organism: Nanobdellota archaeon; assembly: GCA_018815145.1. GTDB lineage: Archaea > Nanobdellota > Nanobdellia > Woesearchaeales > GW2011-AR15 > WJJD01. The sequence continues at coordinate 5,012 of JAHIYL010000006.1, forward strand.
ATGGGTGTTGCACCATCCGGAAGGACAATGGGATCTCCTTTTGGTGTGAAAACAACAATTTCATCCTGAAAAAGGTCCACTTTCAGTGAATCCAGAAATTCAGTGGGTGCCTTTCGTTTCCATTCAAGAACCTGTTCAAGCCAGACAATTCTTTTGTCAAATTTTTGATCCCTGTCTGTTCCTTTGTATCTCCAATGTGCAGCGACTCCGTATTTTGCCACAAAGTGCATCTCCATGGTCCTTATCTGTACTTCAAGGACCGAACCCAGATGGGTCACAACGTCAGTATGCAGAGACTGGTAACCATTTGATTTTGGTACAGCAATATAATCCTTCAGCCTTGTTGGGATAGGTTTCCAGAGCTGATGTATCAGTGCAAGGCTTCTGTAGCAATCAGGTATATTCTTTACAATCACCCTTACAGCGATGAGATCATATATCTCATCAAATGTCTTTTTTTCCCGTATCATCTTTTTATAGATGCTGTAGAAATATTTCGCTCTCCCGGATACTTCAATAAAATCGATCCCGTTTTCTTTGAATTTGTCGCGGATCATCTTCATCAATATGTTTGCTTTCTGTATCCGTTCCCCTCTTTTTTCATTGATCCTTTTCTTGAGGTCCTGATATGCCTGGGGTTCAAGGTGCCTCAGGCAGAGGTCTTCAAGTTCTCCCTTTAATGTATACATGCCCAGTTTGTGAGCCAGGGGTGCATATATGTCGAGGGTTTCAGCAGATATCCTTTTCTGCTTTTCTTCATTGCTGTATTTCAGAGTCCTCATATTATGCAGCCTGTCAGCCAGTTTTATGAGTATTATCCTTAGGTCTTTTGCGCTTGCAAGAAGAACTTTCCTTATATTTTCAGCTGTATAATCTTCTCTTGACTGGAATACAATCTTCCTTAGTTTAGTCTCACCAAGCACAATCTTAGCAATCTCTTCTCCAAAACTGCTTTCTATCAGCTTGATATCAATGCCGGAATCTTCAACAACATCATGGAGCAGTGCTGAGCATATAGACGCTGTATCCGCCTTCCATTCCAACAGGATCATAGCTACAGCTACAGGATGCTGGATAAAGTCTTCGCCGGAGTATCTTTTTTGTCCGTGATGCGCATTTTTTGCAAAGAGATATGCTTTTTCAATAAGCTTTTCATCCAGATTAATTCCTCCAATCCTGATTGCATCAATGATTTTTTGAAGTTCACTATCCATAATGTATATAAAAATGAGAATTGATATTAAAAGGTTGTTGTACCAAGTTAAATTTATAAATAATATGCCTTTTCTTCTACATCATGGCGAAGAAAAAAATAGTCGTGCAACCTGAGATAAACATTGGTCTTGTAGGGCATGTTGATCATGGAAAGACAACCCTGACTGAACAGCTCAGCGGAAAATGGACAGATACTCATTCTGAAGAGATCAAAAGGGGAATCACGATAAGGCTTGGCTATGCAAATACTACTTTTGTCAAGACCAAAGATGGGATATATACAACTGAAGCCGGTGCAAAAAGAAAACTGAAAGAATGTGAGGTGCTGAGAGCGGTATCGTTTGTGGATGCTCCGGGGCACGAATCACTTATGGCTACTATGCTTTCAGGTGCTAAAATAATGGATGGTGCACTCCTGCTGATTGCAGCAAATGAAGCATGTCCTCAACCCCAGACAAGAGAGCATCTTATGGCTCTTAAGATTTCAGGCATAAAAAATATTGTCATAGTCCAGAACAAGATTGATCTTGTGACAGAGGAAAGAGCAGTAAAAAACTATGAGCAGATCCAGAAATTCCTGAAGGGCACAGATTACGAAAAGACACCCATCATTCCGATTTCAGCGCAGCTTGGAGTAAATATTGAACCTTTGATAGAGGCAATAGAGAAATACATTCCTACACCAAAGAGAGATAATAAGAAAGATCCAATGATGTATATTGCAAGATCATTTGATATAAACAAGCCGGGTCAGGACGTCACCAAATTGAAGGGAGGAGTTGTTGGCGGAGCACTTGCCCAGGGAATAATCAAGATGGGTGATGAGATTGAGATCCGTCCGGGACATGTGTACGAAGAAGCCAATCAAAAAGTGTGGAAACCCCTAATCACGATTGTTAAAGGATTGATGACAGGGCCAACACCTGTTGAGGAGATCAGTCCCGGTGGTTCAGTTGGGATATTGACAGAACTTGATCCGGCAATAGTAAAGTCTGACAGCTTGACAGGTAATGTTGTCGGTCATGTCGGCAAGCTGCCGGAAGTGTGGGACGCGCTTAAGCTGGAGACTCATCTACTGGATAGAGTTGTTGGGTCAAAGGATGATCTGGAAGTGGTTCCTGTAAAATTATCAGAATTATTGATGCTTAATGTAAACTCAGCTGCAACAGTCGGTGCAGTAACAAAAGTCTCTAAGAACATCATTGAGTGCAAATTGAGACTTCCGGTGTGTGCTGACAAGAATGATAGGGTAACGATCTCCAGAAGGGTTGGAACAAGGTTCAGACTAATAGGTTATGGCGTCATTAAGGTTTGAAAATTCTGAGTATTCCGAAATTGAATAAACTTATCTTTTTTGGCATTATGCAATGATTTTAAACACAATTAAAAATAAGAAATTAATACTATAATTATATCTTTAAACAAGTTCAATCTTCTTGGCTCGAAAACCACTTTTCTGCAGATGATACTTTTTGCATACTGTGCACTGGAATTTCAGATCAGTCTTTTTAGTCACTTTTTTCCCTGCTCTCTTGAATTTTGTGACTGCCGGTTTGGAATATCTTCCCTGATTTCCGCAACCTCTTGCCTTGCCTCTGAGCCTTGCTCTGAACTTTGAACCATAAGTGAGTGAACTTGATTTTCCTTTTTTGCTCTGCATCACTTTGTGCGGTGTATGTTTCTTGCATGTTGGGCAGAGCGTATTTTTTGTTTTTGGTAATTTCATTACATGTTCGAGAAAAATAATATCTTTAAAAACATTTCTGTTTTAAGAGAATTATCAGCCTAATTTTTCAGCTTTTCCTTTGCTTAAAAGGATATCTGCTATGATCTTTGGGACTTCGGCAGTATCAGATTCATCATAAGGCCCAAACACTTCCAGATTTGGTCCATAGAATGCCTGGAATCCCTCCAAGAAGCGGATGCGTACTTTTTGCAGCATCTCTCTTGGAAGTATACCTTCCTGTGCATCAGGTTTTTTGTCTGAGTATTCAACACCTTCCCTTGACCCACTGATCTCCAGAGCCCGGCTCAACCCACCTGAATCAGGCAGTTTTGCATTCACCACATTCAACAAGATATTTTCCCGAAAAACAGATATTGTATTCATTATCCTTTTGTAGATCATTTTTTCTTCAGTCAGCAGAGCGGAATCATCAAATTTACTCTTGCTCCGACTGAAATTCAGAGCCATATTCACAATCTTGCTTTCCCTGGAATTGAAAAAATCTATCACAAGCCTTCTGACATTCTTGAACTCAGCTCTGAATTTTTCTTTTTCAGTCTCAGATAGTGATGGATCCGCAAGGTTTGATTTGATTATCTCTTTTTTTTGCTTAAGATATTCAATTATTTGTGCATATATGTTTGTCTCAATCTTCTGGAGCTCAGTTTTTTTTTTCTCATTCCGGACCATCTCATATAAGATGTCATAAGTGAGGTCTATTGCATTTCCTGACATGATTATTTGGAAGCGTAACATATTTATAAAATATTAGCCTGGCAAATGTTCATCTGCTCTTCACAAAAAAGAAAACAATTTAAACAAAGCAATTTTTGTTATTTCTTGATTTTTATGGCATGGCAAAAACTTGTGGACACAGATGAATTGATTATCTTTGAAAAAGCGTTCAAGAAATTCAGGATAAAGATAGAGGCCAGAAAAAATCATGATAAAGCATGGGATGTATTTCAGACAAAAATAGAGGGCAATTCTTCGCTCTTGCTTTCAAAGAAAACACTTTCATCAAGGACTGAAGCAGATCAACTCATCAAAAAGCTTTTGACAACAGGGTTACCCCGAAAGAGGCTCAGTACTGATTTTGCCATAAATCTCAAAAGGGTGTTCAAAGAAGAATATGTAGAAAAATGGAAGATAGAGCTTGGAAATTCACCATATACAAATTATATGTATCTCCTGTATATGGACAGGGTTGGAGTAGACATCATGATGCATGAAAGTTTCAGGCTGCATGAGGAGAGGATCCTGCAGAATATTGAAGATACACTTGGGCTGAGGGAGATCAATGATGCGATAGACTTCAATGTTTTTTATTATACAAGCCGAAGGGAAATCAACAGAGAAGCATATGAATCAGATGCAAATATGGTATTTGGCAAGTTTGAATTCCATTTTGAAGATGAATGAAGAAATACTTCTTAATTTTTAATCTACAGATGCAGAATTGTATAATACATTGTAAATTATAGTGATTGAAAGGGTTTTTCTGAAGTCAATAACATTTAAAAGAATTAATGAAATTAAATAAGAGTACCGTTCAAGACACCTTCCTGGCCCGGCCTGGATGTAACTCTGGCGTCACCCTTATCAGTCTTTATTATTGTCCCCTTTGTTATGATATTCCTTCTCACATAATGTCTGTTGGCAGGATTTTCCAGAACTCTTTCTACTTTTGCCTGGACATATTTCTTGTCTTTCGGAACATAAAGATTGATTGTCTCTGTCCTTAGAAGCCTGAGTTTTTCAGATCCTCCTCTGGTCCGGATGGTTTTTGTTGCTTTTTCGCCGATCTTTGTCAGAGTAGGATCCCTTCCAAGAGCATATTTCTTCTTTTTAGTTGTAAGCTTCAGTTTTCCGCCTGATGGCTTTCTTTTTGATCTTTGTTGGTCAAGTACCATTTTATCCTCATTAAATTACTACTTTTTGAAGAAAAATACATGATTTATAAACTTTATTCTTTTAATTAATCATGATAGAATCAGCCTTATTTTACTTTTCTTTTTTATAGTTTTCGAAACATTTAAAAACAAAAACCAAAAGGCTTATAAATGAACTTTATGTCTGATTAATAAAGCTTATGTTTTTTGAAAGCCAAAAAGGTGATATTTTTGCGACGTGATATGGTTAAAAAGTGCCCGGAATGCAGCAGCGAAAATTTATTCTATAATAAGGAAAAAGGAGAAGTGATCTGTAAGGAATGCGGTCTTGTTGTTGAAGAGAAGATGATTGATTTCGGGCAGGACTGGAGGGAGTTTGACCCGGAGAGCGCTGAAAAAAGGAGAAGGACAGGGGCTCCTATCACATACACACAGTATGATCAGGGACTTGGGACAGAAGTCGGTAGAAAGGCAGATCTGTATGGTCTTGAAAAAAGGTCAAAGAATAAATTTTTCAGATTGAGGAAATGGCAGTACAGAATCTCTACAGCAATTGAGAGAAATCTGAAGCTTGCATTGGCAGAACTGAAAAGAGTGTCATCTTATCTGAAACTGCCTAAGTCAGTGGAAGAGGAAGCTGCCAGGATCTATACACTTGCAGTGCAGAGAGGTCTTGTAAGGGGAAGGAGCATGGAATCAGTTGTTGCCGGAGCACTTTATGCAGCGTGCAGAAGACATGAGGTCCCACGGACTCTTGAAGAGCTCTCAGAAGCATCAGGAATAGAGAAGAAAGAAGTAGGCAGGACATACAGGTTCATAACCCGGGAATTGAATATAACAATTCTTCCAAGCAATCCCGGTGATTATATACCCAGATTTGCTTCATCTCTCAGGCTTTCTGCAAAGACACAGTCAAAAGCAGTAGAGATAATCGAGATGAGCCAGAAAGCAGAACTCACTTCAGGAAGGGGACCTACAGGGATTGCATCAGCAGCACTCTATGTTGCAGCTCTCATCAATGGCGAGAAAAGGACACAGCGGGAAGTTGCTGATGTAGCAGGTGTCACTGAAGTCACAATCAGGAACAGGTACAAAGAGCTTCTGGATAAGCTTTCTCTTGAAAAAGAGATCAAGAAACTTAAGAAGAAGATAAAATGATTGCTGCATAAATTATTTTTTGAAATTGAACAATACTTTTTCAAAATCTGCAATTCTTTTATTTTTTATTTCTACTCCTTCCTTTTGCTGAATTGATATCTTTTCAGTGATTGCAAGACCGGTCCTCTTTCCTCTGAATCCGCCCATTGACCCATCTGACGCCACAACCCTGTGACATGGTACTTTTGGTGCATAAGGGTTGCATCTCAATGCCTGGCCAACTGCTCTGTAGGCTTTGGTACCAAGAGCCTTTCCCACCAGCTTGTATGTTGATACTTTTCCTTTTGGAATCTTTGATATTGTCCTGTAGACCTTCTCCTGGAATTCTGTTGGCATGGTATAAAATAATATAGTGAGCAGGTTAATTAAGGTTTTGGAAATATTCTCCTATCCCAATATCAACATATGTTCCCTAAAGAAATTTAGCTGTTTTGGATATTTATTTATCTTTTCCAATGATCTCTTGTGATTGCGGAAAAACTCTGTCGCTTCATGCTGTGAAAGCCCGGAACTGACTTCATAGGTGATCTTATTGTCAAGATGCTTTCTTTTAGTCTCAATGATCTTAGTTATTCCGTATTTTTTTGGATCAAGGTAGATGCGCGAGTTCTTCTGCAGTCCAAAAATTGAGGTAGATACAAGATCAATATTATCGGAGTTATTCAATAAAAATTCCTTTGTTGTGAGAAACTCTTCCTTTGTCTCGGTCGGAAAACCAAACATGATAAATACAATATTTTTTATTCCTGCATCATGCGAATCCTTCAGCACCTTTTCGATGTCATTTGTATTAGTTCCTTTATCCATGAGCTTAAGTATCCTGTCACTACCTGATTCAACACCCCACATGATGAATTTGAGACCGCTATCATGGAGTGTCTGCAGAGTATCTCTGTCAAGGTCATTAGGATCCGGCCTTAGCTGGCACATCCATTCCACACCAAGCTTTTTTGTGATCTTTGCAATATCAAGCAGCCTTTTCTTGTGCATAAGATCATCAACAAAGAAAACATATTTGCTCTTATTATAGGCAATTGTCTTTTCAATGTTATCTAAGGGAAACTCATAGTAATGAGAAAATTGATGGTGCGTGCAAAAGGCACATCGTTGGTAATAGCATGCATTAGCTGTCCTGAGGGGAATCACTGACTTAGGTGCAAAATACTTGTCTTGTTCAAATATGGCAAAATCAATAGGATCCTCAAATTTAAGTTTTTTATGGTCATATTTCTTCTCAGCTACATATTCCAAAAGTTCCAGTTCATTCGAAAGGGTAATGTCACTCACTTCCATAATCTTTGAATTGACTGCCGGACCTCCGATTATTGTATTGATATTGGAGTTTTTAAGTTCATCAATCAAATATGAGGTATAAAATGACTGACTGGAAAAAACAAGGCTGAAAGCTGCATAATCAGGTCTTTTTTCAAGGATTTTTGCCAATAGCTCTTTGCCTAAATCCGGTGCATTTCTTTGTATTACTTTTTTGTTATTATCTGCATAGCAGGCCTGACTGATTTTGCTATATTCAAGAACTTTTTTACCGTATTCACCCCAATCCATATTATTTTTTTTTAATTCCCGGAAATATGAATAGATCTCAGGAAACATCTGCCTGTGAAACCTAATATTGAGGTCAAGAACATCAATTTCAATGTCTTTGGATTTATTTTCCTTTAGAAAGCTGAAGATCTTTGAGAGAGAATATGGGGGTGACAGAGGTGTTGCAAAAGGCGGATATATCAGCAATAATTTTTTCATGGGTACAGAGAAACTCATCATATTTTAAAAAATTATCATACTTGTCTTAGGAGCAGCATACTGCTGATTTCCTATCTATCAAAATACAAATGTTTAAAAACTATCAAAAAATACTACCTAAAAAAGCCAGGTTTTCTGGCAAAAAAAATATAAAAAATAGACGAGAAAAAAACAAGAGCTGAAAGATGCACAAGGTTTTTGTTTTGAGTTAGCAAAGGAGGAAAAAATGGAAGGAACAGTAAAATGGTTTAATGAGAGAAAAGGATATGGCTTTATCCAGGGAGATGATGGAGAAGATTATTTTGCCCATTATTCACAGGTACCGCAGGGAGTCAGGCTCAATGAGAATGACAGAGTAACCTTTGACAATGCAGATACTGATAAAGGCAAGCAGGCCCAGAATGTAAAACCATCCAACAGCAGTGCTCCTGCAGCGCCAGCTGAAGATTCAAGTGAAGAATCATCTGAAGAAGTCGAAGAGAGTTCTGAAGAAGAAGAGGAAGAGTAAATCCTAAGAAATTATTTCTTATTTTTTAATTTTATTTGTGCATTAAAAAGAGAAGATTTTATAAATATTTTTGGTTTCTTCTAATCCTATGCGTCGGTAGTCTAGTGGTAGGACGTACCCCTGCCACGGGTACAACCCGGGTTCGAAAGAATGGTTTCGTCCATTCACACCGAGATTAGTGAGGGGCATAAAGCCCCCTCTCCATACGGCACAGCCTATGGGCGATCATTCAACGAAAGTCCCGGCCGACGCAGTTTTTTCTTAGAACAATAAACCCAACCCTATTAAAGACATAAAATTATTGGCGTAATGACATAATATACTTCCCTTAAACCCATATTTTAGATATATTCCCCCAAAGACCAAGCCGACAAAGAACATATTCACAGCTTTTAGAGGACCCCATCCAAATATTACATGCCATATTCCAAAAATAATACTCGAAATTATAAGGCCAAGAATTTTTTTCTTTTTATCCAGGAAAACTCCTATGATGATTGAATAAAAGATCCAATTCAATTTTTTATAGAATTTTTTTTGTTTCATCATTTTTATTGTATGAGTATTAATTATTTAAATTATTGTGTAAAACCATGATAATTTTTCTTTTCCAAAAAATATTTAAACAATAACTTGCTGATAAGCCCATGGCATTCAACTGGATACCTTTTCTGACTTACGCTCTCATAACGACATATACTCCGGGTCCAAATAATATCAGCACTGCAACATTCAGCATGAACCTTGGTTACAAAAAGACCATGAAGTATATGCTGGGAATTTCGACAGGTTTCTTTTTGCTCATGTTTGCGGCGGGTTACTTTACTGAATTGATAATCAATGCTTTTCCGAAATTTGAGGTTATCTTAAGGTACATAGGAGCTGCATATATTCTTTGGCTGGCCTATTCTGTATTTAAATCATCAAAAAAATCAAAAAAAGGAGATGGCAGAGAAGCAAAATTCATTAGTGGATTTTTTCTTCAGCTGATGAATCCGAAAGTCATACTCTATGCAGTATCGATCTTTGCCGGCTTTCTGAATCCGGTGATTGACAATGTAATCGGACTTATATTCATTTCATTTCTTCTTACGATCAATGCATGCATCTCACTGAATGTCTGGGCAGTGTTTGGTGCAGGAATCAAGAAATTTGTCAAGAATGAAAGGACGAATCAGATAATCAATATTGTCATGGCAGTCCTGCTGGTATTTTGTGCGCTCACCATTGTCTTTCATTAGCCTGTTTTTTTCATGGTTTGCTATAATTCTCTTTTATGATAGAGCTTATCTGCATCATCTTTGAGATTGCATCAGATCCAAATACTATCCTGATTCCTCCCTGTGACATCATGAGACATTTATCTTTCCAGATAAATTTTCTCTTTCCTTTGTATGTCTTTTTATTGAATTCCAGGTGTGACAGAAGTTCGATCTTGTTTTTATCTTTTCTCAGCAGGATTGCCAGATCATCGGCATCAACCATGTCTGCGAGAATTATCTTCAGTGAAAAATCATCATTTTCAACAGATACAGCATTGCTGCTCCCTTTCAGAATTAGGGAAAAGTCTGATAATACAACTTTTTTTACATTGAGTCCGTAATATGTCACTGCTACTTTATCCATTGCTTTTCCATACCTCTCTTTTAATCATGGGTGGGAGTCAATAATATTTAAAGTTTTGTGTTTGAGAATGCAAAGACGATTTTATGAAACACTATAAAAAGATTTAAAAATCCGGTGGTCTACCAAAATACTATCATGTATGATGTCATAATAATAGGAGCAGGGCCGGCCGGGCTTACTGCTGCAACAAATACAGCACATAGAGGTCTGAAGACACTGGTCATTGAGCAATATGATGAGACAGGAGGCCAGCCATTAATCTTTTATGGTGATAAGATAATCAAGGATCACCCGGGGTTTCCGGTGGGTGTTCCCGGCAAAGAGCTTTCAAGGCTTCTTGATATCCAGGCCAGGAATGCAGGAGCAGAGATACATTGCAGTGAAGAGGCTCTTTCGATAAAGAGGATCAAGCAGGACGATATAATTGTTAAGACAACCCAAGGTTCATATTCAGGCAGGAGAGTGATCCTTGCCAGCGGCGGTCTGAATATCCCTGCAAAGCTGCCGATGCTCAAAGGCTGTGACAATGTATACTATAAATCAAGGAACATCGGAAGGAAATTCAAGGACAAGACCTGCATTGTGATCGGCGGAGGTGACAATGCTTTTGACACAGCACTCCAGATAAGAGAAGTTTCCTCAAAAGTATCCATTATTGTGAATCACAGCTATGCAAAAGCAAAAGAAGTGACTGTGGAAGAAGCTGCAAAAAAAAATATTAAGGTACTTTACAATACTGAACTAAAGTCTGTGAAAAAGACAAAGGAAGAGAAGTTGATAACACATGCTGTTATCCATAATACCAAGACAAAGAAGTCAAAAGAGATGATGGTTGATGCAGTTTTCTCAGCAATAGGTTTTTCGACAGTCAATGAATTTCTCAAGAATAATGGTCTTCTGCAGAACAGGGACGGCAGCATAAAGACAGATGATAAATATGAGACATCTGTCAAAGGAGTATATGCTGCAGGAGATCTCTGCGGTGAAGTGAAACTGATCGCTGTGGCCTGTGCCAGAGGGATTGAGGCTGCGATAAATGCGTTCTCATCCATAAAGAGGCCGTATTGGCTGAGCTAGAGAAGAAATTCCAAAAATTTATATACAATATATTTAAACTAAGTATTATGATTGCATGTTTAAACCTCGCCTCTTTTCCTTTTAGGAAAGAGGTGAGAATATGCAAAGAATAAAACAACAATATGTCGGATTAGACATCCACAAAAAATTCATCCAGGCTGCGGTCATGGATGAGCAAGGCGAAC
>JAHIYL010000051.1 GCA_018815145.1 Nanobdellota archaeon
AATCAGGCAAATGCTGATTATATATTCTTAGGGCATGCACTTCAGGGATCTCATGATGGCCTGATAGATGAAGTCAAGGTTTATCATGAAGCCCTTTCAGCAGACCAGATATACCAGAACTACCTGGCAGGTTTTTCCGGTCGCAACAACAATATTTTAATGTCAGATGAACTTTCAGAAGATGATGAATGGCTCTGCGAGGTCACACCTAATGATGGTTATGTTGATGGGACAACAAAGAATGCGACAGCTGTGACAATTTTATCAAATAATGCGCCGACATGGGTTGATGATCCAGTCATAACACCGGCATCACCAACCAAACTGCAGAATCTTACCTGCAATTTCAATGTGACGGATGTGAACGGAGACTCTGTTATAAACATAACGAATTGGTATAAGAACAATGTATCAACAACTTTATTGTATATGCCGTTTGAAGGCAATGGCAATGAAGCAAACAATGCAACAGATTATTCTGGATATGGCAACAACGGAACTGTTTTTGGAGCCACATGGAACAGGACAGGAGGGAAGGTTGGGGGTGCTTATGAGTTTGATGGAAGCAATGATTATGTTTTGGTCAGTGGTACTGTCATTTTAGAGCCTTCAGAATTGACGATATCTGTCTGGTTCAATATGGATGAATATCGAAAACAAACTTTAATAGAAAAAGATGATCCTTATTCTGACTATACTGGTTATGAGGTTATTTTAAGAAACACTGGGACAATCGGATTAAGGATTGGTAATGGTACAGCATATTCAAGTGAGGCAACTGTTTCAGTTTTTTCTGAAGACGTTGGCAACTGGGTATATTATGTTGGGACTTATAATGGAACAGACCTGCAAAGCTATAGAAATGGTGTTGCCGGTTCACCTCTGTTTGTCGGTAATCCAATTTCTTATGCTTCGGGGAATTTTTATATTGGTATAGAATCTGAAATGGGAGAAGATTTTAATGGTACAATAGATGAAGTTAAGATTTATAATTTTACACTTTCACCTGAACAGATCTGGGCGGACTACCTGGCAGGCCTTAGGACATAATCCACAAATAATTGTAAGTAATGAAACATCAGTAAATGATGAGTGGCTCTGCGAAGTCACACCGAATGACGGATACGATGATGGGACAACAAAGAATGCGACAGCTGTGACAATACTCCCGGGTCCGACAGCACCAACCTGGGTTGATTATCCTGTGATTTCACCGGCATCACCAACCAAACTGCAGAATCTTACCTGTAACTTCAATGTTACTGATGCAGAAGGAGATCCCATCACAAACATCACGAACTGGTACAAGAACAATGTTTCAACAACTGTCTTGTATATGCCCTTTGAAGGGGGCAGCAATTCTACTTATACAAAGGATTATTCAGGATACAATAACAATGGTGTTGTCTACAATGCTCAATGGAATAGAACTGGCGGAAAGATAGGGGGAGCATATTATTTTGATGGCACTGATGATCACATCAATGGCACTGATGAGAATATTGATGAACTTACCGGGACATTGATGACCTGGGTGAAATTTGATGATGCAACAACAGTAGTTGATGATTCATATATATTTTTTGCAGCCAACGGAAGATTAGCATTAAGATTTGAAACAACCGGAGATTACATAGAATTTGAGCATGATGGTTCTGATTGTTTAAAAACATGGATAAGCTATCCTGTTTCATGGACAGCAGGTTCATGGCATCATCTTGCTGCAGTGTGGAATGCAACCAATAATCTTGCAAGATTATTTATTGATGGGAATTTGACTAACGAGACAACACTGGAGGTATGCTCTGGTGGTTTCACAACTGAATATTTCATTGGAACCAGATATGATATGGAAAATGATCTGAAAGGCTATGTTGATGAATTAAAGGTCTATGATGCTGTCCTTTCCAATGATCAAATTCATCAAATTTATTTGTCAGAAAACAGTTCATTAAATGGTAATCTGCTTATTTCGGGTGAGACTGCATTAAATGAAGATTGGCTCTGTTCTGTCACACCGAACGATGGCTATGATGATGGATTAACAAAGAACTCGAGCAGTGTGACTATTAGTTCAGGTAACTCAGCACCGACGTTCGAAGATAATCCTGTAATTACACCTTCCTTACCCGGGACCTTGAACAATCTCACATGCAACTACAATGTGACTGATGCCGACAATGACAATGTGACGAACATCACAATCTGGTATAAAAACAATGTGTCGACAACAGTGCTCTATCTTCCCTTCGAAGGCGGCAGTAATTCAACTTATACAAAGGACTATTCTGGCTTTGGGAATGATGGAGTGGTGACCAATGCAACCTGGAACCGAACACTTGGCAGGGTTGGCGGCATGTATGAGTTTGATGGAAGCAGGGATTATATTAATGGAACTAATGATTATATAAATGAATTGACAGGTACTCTGGAATTTTGGATAAAGCCAGCATTGGATTCCTCTTCAATGAGCGATACCTATTTCTTTGAATACAGCGGCAGAAGAATTCTTATAAGGTTTGAATCTACAGGAGATTATATTCAATTCCAGCATGATGGGAGCAGTTGTGGCTCATCGACATTAAATTATGCTATCTCATGGTCTGCTGATGAATGGCATCATATCGCTGGCATATGGAATGCATCGAATAATCTGCAGAGGCTGTATATTGATGGTGTCATGACAAATGAAACAACTTCTCAGCAGGTCTGCAGTGGTTTCACTCTGACAGATTATTGGATAGGGATGAGAGATGACATGGTCAACTCCTTCAATGGAGCAGTCGATGAAGTGAAAGTATATAATATAACACTCACAAGCGAGCAGATATGGGTAGATTACCAGGCAGAACTATACGGGCACAGCCCGAACATATTGGTCTCTAATGAGACATCCCGTGATGAAGCATGGCACTGTGAGGTAACACCAAATGACGGCTATTCTGATGGAACATCAAAGAACTCAAGCAGTGTGATAATCCAAAACTCAATCCCGACGCATGATGCTCCAGCAATTTCACCAACAAATCCAAGCGAAACAAATAACCTGACATGCAACTGGAACAATGTTACTGATGCTGATGGTGACTCTGTTGTCAATATCACGAACTGGTACAAGAACAATGTGTCGACAACAGTACTCTATATGCCGTTCGAAGGAGGCAGTAACTCAACATATACAAAAGATTATTCTGGATATGGTCATATTGGAAGTGTTGAAGGCCCAACCTGGAATAGGACAGGCGGAATATTTGGTGGCGCTTATGAGTTTGGAACAGATCAGCGCATTGAAGTACCTCATTCAGACGTATTCAATAGTACTCAGGAACTTTCGTTTGAATTTTGGGCTTGGCACAGTACCAGCCAAGTTGATGCAAATGGTCTTGTTCTTGGTATATATGATCAGTATGGGATATATTCTTCTCTGTCTGACGGACGATACTATATCATATTTGCTACATTAGAAGGCTGGAAATATGTCTACTGCCAAACAAATTCAATTGTCAATGATACATGGCAGCACATTGTGTTCACAATAAAAAGCGAAGATCACTCCTGTTATGTTGATGGCAATGAAAATGCCACAGATACAGACAGTTACACAGCCTTAAATATTACTTCAAACTTTGTGAATATTGGCACTTGGTATTGGTTAGGAAATGATTTCATAGGAAGACTTGATGAAATAAAATTCTATAATTATACTTTGTCTGCTGAACAAGTGTTGGCTAATTACCAGGCAGGTCTATATGGCAACAATCCAAATATTCTTGCCTCAGATGAGACCAATGCAAGCGAAGAATGGCACTGTGAAGTAACACCAAACGATGGCTATGCAGATGGAATCACAAAGAATTCAAGCAGTGTGACGATAACAGCTCTCCCTGAAGTATCATCAGTAGTCATATCTCCTACAATAGCCAATACTACAGATACATTGTTTTGCAATGCAACAGTCTCTGATACTGAGAATTCAACTTTGACAGTTGAATACTGGTGGTATAACAATTCTGTCTTATTCATATCAGGTAATAGAACAGGTGTATCAGCAGATACAGATACTCTTATTTCAACTGTTACTGCATCAAATACAACCTTTAATGAGACATGGAACTGCACGATCCGGGCATTTGATGGGACTTATTATTCAAGTGGTTTCAATTCAGCTGCAATAACCATCCGGAATTCACCTCCAACACATGATACACCTACAATTACACCGAGTGATCCAAATGTCACAAGCAATCTAACATGCAATTGGCAGAATGTTGCTGATGCAAATAACCACAATGTGGTCAATATAACAAACTGGTATATGAACAATGTATCAAATACTGCATTATTTCTGCCTTTTGAAGGCAATGGAGATGAAGAAGCCATTGTAAGAGAATATTCAGGTAGTGGGATTAGTGGAACAGTGTATGGAGCCACATGGAACAGGACAGGAGGGAAAATAGGCGGGGCTTATGAATTTGGAGCAGATGAGCGGTTAGAAATTCCACATATTGACTCATTCAATATCACGCAGGAGCTTTCAATAGAATTCTGGGCATGGCACAGCTCAGCTCAGATTGATGATAATGGTTTGGTTGTTGGGATATTTGATCAATACAGAATATATGCTCAAGAGGCTAACCAAAGGTATTACATGATAATAGCTGATACAGAAAATTGGAATACTGTCTACTGCCAGACAAATTCAATAGTCAATAATACGTGGCAACACATTGTATTCACCATAAAAAGCGGAGACCAGAGCTGTTATGTTGATGGTAATGAAAATGCTACAGATACAGACAGTTACACAGCCTTAAATATTACTTCAAATGTCCTTAATATTGGCAATTGGGATTGGCTTACAAGTGATTATATAGGAAAACTTGATGAAATAAAATTCTATAATTACACTCTATCTGCTGAACAAGTGTTGGCTAATTATCAGGCAGGCCTGTCCGGAAACAATCCAAATATCCTTGTATCAGATGAAACTTCTGCAAGCGAAACTTGGCTTTGCTCTGTCACTCCAAATGATGGATATGATGATGGAATCACAAAGAATTCAAGCAGTGTGACTATAGCCGGGATTCCTGAAGTTACATCAATAGCAATATCACCGGCATCAGCAAATATAACAGACAACCTGAACTGCAATGCGACTGTCACAGATTCAGAGAATGCAACTCTGACAGTTGAATACTGGTGGTATAACAATTCTGTCTTATTCATATCAGGAAATAAAACCGGTGTTTCAAAAGATACGGACACAGTGATATCAACCATTACATCGGCTAACACAACTTTTGATGAGACATGGAACTGCACGATCCGGGCGTTTGATGGGACATATTATTCAAGCGGTTTCAATTCAGCTGCAATAACCATCCGGAATTCACCTCCAACACATGATACACCCACAATTACACCGAGTGATCCGAACATTACAAGCAACCTAACCTGCAACTGGAACAATGTAGCAGATGCTGAGGGGCATAATGTAGCAAATATCACTGTTTGGTATAAGAACAATGTATCAAATACAGCATTATATCTGCCTTTTGAAGGCAATGGAGATGAAGAAGCTATTGTAAGAGAATATTCAGGAAGTGGGATTAATGGCACTGTATATGGAGCAACATGGAACAGGACAGGAGGGAAAATAGGTGGGGCTTATGAATTTGGAGCTGATGAGCGGTTAGAAATTCCTCATACTGATACTTTCAATATCACTCAGGAGCTGTCATTTGAATTCTGGGCATGGCACAGCTCAGCTCAGATTGATGATAATGGCCTAGTTGTTGGGATATATGATCAGTATAGAATATATGCTAATGAGGCTGATGGACGATACTACATCATATTCGCTACGTTAGAAGGCTGGAAATATGTCTACTGCCAGACTAATTCAATAGTAAATAATACTTGGCAACACATAGCATTTACACTAAAAAGCGGAGATCACTCCTGTTATGTTGATGGTAATGAAAATGCTACTGATACAGACAGTTACACTGCCTTAAATATTACTTCAAATGTTCTTAATATTGGCAATTGGCCTTCGCTTACATCGGACTACATCGGTAGACTTGATGAAATTAAAATTTTCAATTATACTCTGTCTCCTGAACAAATTTTTGTAGATTATCAGGCAGGTCTTGCTGGCATTAATTCCCAATTATTAGTAAGCAATGAAACCTCTTTGAATGAACAATGGCTCTGCTCAGTCACACCAAACGACGGCTATGCAGACGGACTCACAAAGAATTCGACAGCAGTGACAATAGAGAATGCTGCACCATCAGTCTCATCTGTCTCACTTTCTCCAGAATCACCTCACCTCTCAGACAACCTGAACTGCAATGCGACAGTGACAGACCTTGAGAACACTACGCTCACAGTGGAATACTACTGGTATAATAATTCAGTCTTGTGGTTCTGGGGCAACAAGACAGGATTAGCTGCAGATGTAAACACAGTGATATCGACATTAGGCTACCTGAACACAACAACAGGAGAGACATGGAACTGCACAGTCCGGGCATATGACGGGACAGATTATTCAGATTATAGTTCTACCAATGCCACAATCCAGCCAACAGGTCCGCCCTATTATTCAAATAACCTAACAAATTCAACTCTAGCAGGAAGCTCAATTCTCCATTCATTGCAATGGGATGACCCAATAGGCTTGAGCGGATATATTTTTCAGTTCTGCAATGGGACTTGGAATGGAACTGATTGCCTGGGTACAGGTGAGTCAGGCAGTGGAGCCACTCCAATAACAAATATTGATGTTGTTGATATAGCACCTGTGGCAACAGGCACATGGCAGTCAGTTGATGTTTCATCCTATGTTCCAATAGGGGCAGAGGGAATCTGTATTGAAGCACAATCAGCAACAACCACAGAATACAATTTTGGAATACGGATGGGAGGCTCAACAGACAATAGAGTAGGCATCTTAGAAGATAAGTCTCATCAATTTACCTGTATAGGCATTAATTCAACCCGGCAATTAGAGATATATATAGGAGATGCAGCTCTTCATGTCTATCTGTATGGCTATATCCCTGATGGCTATGGAGAGTTCATAGCTAATGCAGTTGATAAGTCAACAGATACAACAGGAGCATATGTGCCAGTTGATATCAGCGGAGATTTCAGCGGCGGGACATGTGCAGTTGCATTCTATGAATTTGATGTAGGTGTTGGAGCAGACAGTGTAATTGGCACAAGAATTGGCGGCAGGACAAATACACCCCATGGAACATCAAATAATGGTGACTATCAGATAGGGATGATGGGCCTGAACAGCAGTGAGATATTTGAGCAGTATATATCATCCACACTGGCAGACCTCTGGGTGCATGGCTGCCTGTATGCAGGAGATGGAGTCCATATAGTCACAGACCAGGATCCGATTGATTATTCGACAGAAACCACAGGCACCTGGGTCGGGACAACAATTACAGATTCCCAAAGTGATGATGCAACAGGAATCTTTTTTGGCTTATATTCATCTGTTGATTCAGAATTATACCACCAATTGCGAAAAAATTCTACATGGGCAGACTTTGGCATAGATTCAGATGTCTCAGATGTACGGGAAGGCTGGATACAGGTAAACAGCACACAGGGGATAGAGCAAAAAATTGAAGCCAATACAAGGGACCTGTATGTATGGGGATGGACATACGCAACTTCAGAAACAGGCACAAGTGACGGATGGGTAAATGATACATGGGTGGCAATGGGAGGATTGACAAATTCAAGCAATGTCACAAAGTCAATCAATTCAACAGTTGGCTTGAACTACTCTTGGTGTGTTCATGCAAATAACACGCAGAATCTCTGGAATAGCTCTTCCTGTGATTCGCCTTTTACTTATACTTCAACAGAGGCAATAAATACACCACCAACCATAACTACAATATCGATTTCACCAACAACTGCAAACACAACTGTTGATCTCAACTGCAATGCAACAGCAACAGATTCAGAAGAATCTACTGTGACAGTCGAATATTGGTGGTACAATAATTCAGTCTTGTGGCTCTGGGGCAACAAGACAGGAGTAGCTGCAGATGTAAACACAGTGATATCGACATTAGGCTACCTGAACACAACAACAGGAGAGACATGGAACTGCACAGTCCGGGCATATGACGGGACAGATTATTCAGGCGGATTCAATTCAACCACAATAACAATTCAGAATTCAGTTCCAGCCATGAAATCATCAACAATTACTCCAATCATAGTGTATACAAATAATACACTTCTAGGCTACTGCAATGCAACAGACGCAGATTATGATAATGTGTCTTATGATGCAATATGGTATAAGAATGATAAAATATATGAGGAGGTTATTCCGGAATACATATCCGCAGGAGGAAGCCATACCTGTGGTATACTAACAAACGGTAGTGCCTATTGTTGGGGAATGGGTGATGTCGGTCAATTGGGATATGGTGGTACTGATGATCAATATACTCCTTATGCTGTCAATTCAAGTTTACCTTTTAAAAAAATCTCTGCAGGAGAAACATCAACTTGTGGCCTATTGACAAACAGCAGTGTGTATTGTTGGGGATATAATTATTGGGGTATTCTAGGTACTGGAGATGAGATAAACAGGCTTAACCCAACACCTGTAAACACAAGCATTGCATTCAGTTCCATTACAACAGGTGTTAAGCATGCTTGTGGAATATCATCAGAGGGATATGCATATTGCTGGGGCTGTGCAGTGGAGGATGAAGAATGTATTGGAGGATTAGGAGATGGCAGCACAATTCAGCAAAAGAATCCTGTAGCAGTAAATCTAAGTGTTCAGTTTATTCAAGTCAGTGCAGGAGGAAGACATACTTGTGGTATAATTGTGAACGGCAGTGCAGTCTGCTGGGGTAGTGGTGCTTTAGGTCAATTAGGCTATGGCGGCACTAGCCAACAAAATAATCCTGTTTTTGTAAATTCAAATTATACATTCAAATCCATATCCGCAGGGGATTCGCATACTTGTGGCATATTGGCGAATGGCAGTGCAATGTGCTGGGGTAGTGGAGTATATGGTCAATTAGGCTATGGTGGTACAAGCCAACAAAATAATCCTATTTTTATAAATTTGAGTTATACTTTTCAGACTGTATCTTCATTTAGCATACATTCATGTGGTATATTGATGAACGGCAGTGCAATGTGCTGGGGTAGTGGAATATATGGTCAATTAGGTTATGGCGGCACTAGCCAACAAAATAATTCCATTCTCGTAAATTCCACCTCTGAGTTTAAATCCATATCTGCAGGCAGTTTCCACACCTGTAGCATATTGACCAACGGCAGTGCAGTGTGTTGGGGTAAGGGAGAATATGGTCGTTTAGGTTATGGAGGGACAGCGCAGCAGAATAATACGATTGCAGTGAATACAACCCATACAATGTGGCCGTTCTATACACAAGGCTCTCAAACAAATGCTGCAAATATTACTTACGGCCTTTCATATGGCCAGGACTGGACACTTAGCTGTCGGGCATCTGACAATACCGAATACTCAAGTTGGCTCAACAGTTCGACTCTTACAATCCAGAACTGGCTGCCGTCAGTCATCAATGTTTCATTATCCCCGGAATCCTCAACCCTCTCAGACAACCTGGACTGCAATGCGACAGTGACAGACCTTGAGAACACAACCCTTTCTGTCGAATATTTCTGGTACAACAATTCAGTCCTGTGGAGCTGGGGGAACAAGACCGGAGTGACTGCAGGTACAAATACTGTTATTGACACAATCAGTTCATCTTTTACATCAACCCAGGAAGAATGGAACTGTACTGTGCGCGCTTTTGATGGCACAGACTATTCAGATTATTCCTCAGACAGCTATAATTTCACAAATGCATTGCCTTCAAAAGTAAACCTATCATACCCAGCAGAAGGAGATGCATTCTTCACAAACAGGACACCTGAATTCAGATGGGAGAATGCAACAGATGATGACAGTGACTTCATCACTTACCACCTTGAACTGAGCCTGAATTCAGACCTTTCAAGTCCTCTCATGAACGTATCTGCAATAGATGCTAATTCAACAATCTACGGCGGAGAGCTTGAACTTGCAGAGTATTTTTGGAGGGTACGGGCAAATGATTCGGTTGGATATGGAGAATGGTCTGATGTATGGAATTTCACACTTGCACCAGAATTATCAATAAAACTCAATACAGCATTCATAGAATTTGGTCTACTTGAAGTAGATTCAATAAGCGACACTGATGATGGATTTTCCCCATTCATAATTGAGAATGACGGGAATATCATTGCCAACATCACAAGGATTAGTGTGAACGCCAGCATATGGGAATCAGTTGGCTTGAATACTAGCTATTTCCAGTTCAAGGCAGATAATGATTCAACAGAAGTTGGTTCATTCAATTGGACAGAATCAGCATTTAATTGGACAAATATGACACAGATAAATGATACAAACCTGACAGCAATAAGCTATCTTGATTGGCATGATTCATATGATACTGCAGAAATTGATATCAGGCTTCATGTACCGCCGCAGGAGCCGCCGGGTGCAAAGACCGTAACAGTACATCTGATAGGGGCAAACTCATGAGAATAAAAAATATGATGTCAATAATTGTATTTTTAGTTTTGATTAGCTCAGCCTATGCAGTTGGAGTTGTGCCTTCATATATTGATGTGTCCTATATCTCTGGTTCGCAGGACACCTATGATATTAAGATAACAAATAATGAAGCTGAAGCAAAGATAATTGAGCTTTCACCGGATATTACTTATTCTCAATATTTTGAAATATCTGAAAACAGGTTTGAGCTTGCTGCCGGAGAATCAAAGATAATCAGCTTCAAGTTCAGGATGCCTGAGGAGATGGAAAGACCTGGTATCCATCAGGCTAAGATGTTAATCAATTCGATATCAAAATCATCTGTGCACTCTGATTCATCAATCTCAACACAGGTTGGTCTTGCGTTCCAGATTAATATCAAAGTTCCTTATCCAGGTAAATATGCTGAAGTAAGGTTATTTGTACCGAATTTTGAGAACCAGAAAACAGCAAATTTTGCAGTTGAAATATCAAATCTAGGAAATGAGAACATAGTCAATGCAAAAGCCTACATTGATATTCTTGGCCCATTGAATGATAAGATAGTTACGCTGCAGAGTGAATCTGTGTTAATAGAGCCAAAGAAGAGCCAGAACGTATTCATAGGGTGGGAATCAACTTTGAATCCAGGTGTATATATGGCAAAGGTCACAGTTATCTATGATGGGCAGAATGCATTTGATAAGAAGACATTCTCTGTTGGTTCACCACAGCTTTTGATAGATGCAGTCAGTGTTGATAGGTTTGTACTAGGCCAGATTGCTCAGTTTGATGTCTTAGTCTCAAGTGATTGGAACAAGAAGATTGAAGGAATCTATGCTGATGTTAGGATAACTGATGCGGATAACAATGTCTTTGCCCTATCAAAAACTCTTGAAGCAGATATTGAGGCTGGAGGAAAGCAAGAGCTCAAGGCATATTGGGATACAAAGAATGTAGAGGAAGGAGAATACAAGCTTGACATATCCTTGAATTATCTTAATACTCAGGTTCAGAAAGTGTATGATATATATGTTGGTTTGGATGATATTGTCACAAAGGCGACCGGGCAGGTGATAGATTCAACACGACCGGAAGAAGTAATGCCAAAATCACTAGTCATACTGATAATACTTATTGCATTGCTTGTGGGTGTGAATGTGTTCCTGTTGATGACAAAATTCAGGAAGAAGAGAGAGTAATAGAAAAGGGATTTGTTCCTATATGTGGTAAATTAAGTATTTTGTTTATAAAGGCTGCTAATGTGATAGCAACATATAAAAAATCTAAAAATAACAATTATTCAGCTAACTTTTCAATTTTATCTTCAGTTAGTCTGAAATAGATCCATTCCTTGAGCTTCTTTGCACCAAGGCCTTCATAGAAATTGATTGCTGGTGTATTCCAGTCAAGGGCTGACCATTCCATTCTTCCGCATTCACGTTTTTTTGCTTCTTTGAAAAGAAAATTAAATATTGTTTTTCCATATCCTTTTTTTCGGTGTTCTTCAACAATGAACAGATCTTCAAGATATAGAGTTGGCTTTCCTAAAAAACTGGAATATGTCATGAAAAAGACAGTGTATCCTATTGTTTTTCCATCAAGTTTTCCGATGTATGCTTCATAGTATGGATTGTCCTGTGTTGCATGTTTTTTCATCCGTATTTTTGCTTTTTCATCAGGTGGAGTGAGATTCTCAAATTCAGCAAGCTTGACTATAAGGCTGAAAAAATCATCAAAGTTGTTTTTATCAACACGCTCTATTGATAGATTGTCTGTCATCTTTTTTCACCTATTAAATTTTATACATTGCTTTCCTAAAGAAAGCACAATATGGGCGATGATGATTATGGCTAGATGGAACTTTCTGAAAGAAAGTGGAATAGGACACGGATGTGTCCGTTTATGCCATATTCATCATCATCGCCATAAACTAAAAAGATACTCTATTTCTTCTACTTTATAACTTTTTTCACAATCTCCATTGCTTCATCAACATTTTCTTTTGAAAATATTATTGGCGGCAAAAACCTCAATACAGTTGAACCGGTAGGTATGACAATCAATCCATTGTCCTGCAAATCTTTTGCAAATTTTGTTGATTTTGTCTTTAGATCAATCGCTATCATGAGACCCATACCCCTTATTTCCCTGATTAAAGGGGAATCGAATTTTTTTAGTTCAGAGATGAAATAATCTCCAACTTCCTGTGCATTTTTTAACAGATTCTTTTTTTTGATTGTATCAAATACAGCTATTGATGCTGCGCACGCCATGGGATTTCCTCCGAATGTATTGGTATGGCAGCCGTTGAAGAGTTTGCTTGACACTTCTTCAGTTATTAGGGTTGCACCCATAGGTATCCCTGATGCGATTCCTTTTGCTGAACACAGGATGTCAGGATCGACATTGAAATGTTCTATGGCAAAGATTTTTCCGGTCCTTCCCATACCGGACTGGACCTCATCGATGACAAGCAGCGAGCCATTATTTTCGCATATCTCTTTCACTTTCACAAAAAAATCCATGTCAGGGACACGTATACCGCTCTCGCCCTGGATAGGCTCCAGGACTACTGCTGCTGTATTTTCAGATATGATCTCTTTTAATGAACCAGCATCATTGTATGAGAAATGTTTGACATGTTCTAATAATGGTTCATATGGTTCATTGTATTTTTTCAGGGTCTTTGTCAGGCTGAGCGCACCGAGTGTCTTTCCATGATAACCCATCTTTGCAGCGATTATTTCCTGCTTTCCTGTGGCAAGTTTTGAGAACTTGATTGCAGCTTCAATTGACTCTGTACCTGAATTACAGAAGAATACCTTGCTCAATTTTCCGGGAGCATGCTCTATCAGCTTTTTTGCACAGAGGCTTCTCTTATCATTTGTGAAACTGCCATGAAGATTGGTCAGTGTCTGCATCTGTGAATAGACAGCTTCATTTATTTCTTTTACATTATGTCCGAGTATATTTACACCGATGTTAGAGAAGCAGTCAATGTATTTTTTTCCTTCACTGTCATAGAGATATACTCCTTCTCCTTTCACTATGGTGAGGCCGCGGCTTCCATAGACAGGAGCAATATATTTTTCCTGCATCGCATAATAATCTTCATGTTCCATTTAATTCACCTATTCAATGATTGTACCTTTTCCGGCCAATGCATCTTTTACCGGATTTTCTGTCCTGCCATCAGACATGATGACTCTGCATGGGCCTGATTCAAACAGCTTCCTGAGTGCCAGGATCTTCCTCTTCATCCTGCCTTCAACCTGTGATTCTCTTTTTTCCAGTTCTCCTTGAGTCATATTCTGTACAAGGCTTGATGGATCATCCTTGTTTTCAAGAAAGCCGGGTGCTTCAATCATCTGGATGACTGTGCCTGCATCCATTGAATCTTTTAACAGGGCGACGATGTCATCATTCTCTGAATTGATAGCAAAATTATTCTCATCAATAATCGGGATGCAGAGAACCGGGACATAGGCATTTTCCATCAGCAGATTCAATAGATCAGTGTTTATCTCTTTAGGTTTTCCTGAAAAATCCCTGAGTATCTTTATCTTGCTGCCTTCTTTTGCTTTAATCCCAAGATTCCTTTTGCCTCTTATCAGACCGCCGTCAAGACCAGATAGGCCGACAGCATTGATCCCATTCTGCTGGCAGAGCTCAACAATCCTCTTGTTTTTCAGGCCGGCATACGCCATCATGATGGAATTGATTGCGTCTTCATCTGAAAAGACACTGCTGTATCCTGAAACAGAAGTCACAACACGCTTCTCTTTTCCAAGGTCTACAAGAAGAGTATCCCTTTCATAGTTAGCGCCGTGAACGATTATGAAAGGCTCTTTGATGCTTTTTAGGTCTTTGACAATCGCTTCTGTGTTTATTTCTTTGCCGCCGCCTATCTTTATTATCATCATTTTTATGTGCCTCTCACTACCATATCTTTACTGAATGATTATTCAATGAAACCCAACCTGCATTATCCTTGAATTTCTGTGAACATATAATCAGGTCATCCTCTGTTTCCTTGTAGCTCATTGTAAAATAATTTTCATCCTCCTCTTCTCCGAAATCTGAGCTCAGGAATATATCACCATTATTTTTGTAAACAATGATTATATTCATGGCTTTCACATATTTTGTTCGCTTGTTGAGCAGGCTGACTGCTTTTGCAAAATTTTCTTTCATGCTCTCGCCTGCGATCCTCTTCAGGAAATTGAAAATCTTTTCTGCACCGATCCTGCCTTCTTCCCTTATCCTGACACCATGCAATTCACCGTTGAATATGAAAATATAATTGTCATCATAAAAAGGCATATTGTTTTCAATAATAATATCCTTGTCCTGGAATGCACTCCTTGCATGTGCAATAATGAACTTAGTTTTTGGAAATATACCCAGTGCATCTTCCCATATAGGCTTGATGTTCTTGTAGTTAATCCAACTGCCTGAGCCTGTAATGTATGACATGCCCCAGCCATGGCCCTGGAATTCCTTGCTGTTCTTTGATATGGATGCAAATTCCTGAAGATAAGATACCGGTTCAAATTCTGATTTTGATTTAACTAATAGCAGCCTGCACATTTTTACCTTTTACAAATACTGTTTTTTCAATTCACTCAATAGATACTTGAACATAAGAGTGTAGTTCGCATCATCTGCTTTTTCTAATGCATTGTAATATCTTCTTCTGTTTTTGTTCATCACAATGATTGGAGGATATCCTTTTTTCATGAGTATGAAATTTAAGAGCAGCCTTCCTACCCTGCCGTTCCCGTCAAAAAATGGATGGATCCTTTCAAATTCACAGTGAAAAATACTGGCCAGTTCAAATGCATGAATGATTTTTTTATTTTTATTGTACCATTCCAACAAATTGTTGATTTCCAGCTCAACCATCTTATGCATCACCGGAACGAAATTTCCGACAGACACATTGCCGGTCCGAAATTTACCTGCATCTTCACTTACATTGTTTTTTAGAATCTTATGCAACGCAAGTATCATTGGCTCATCGAAGTCATTTGGTAACTGTTCTTTTAGATAAAAAAAGCATTTTTTATGGTTTTCAGCTTCTTTGATATCCCTGATTGGCTTATCTTTTGGTGAAAGCCCATCATTCAGCACATATCTCGTATCACTGTAGGTCAATGTGCTGCCTTCAATCCTATTTGTATTGTATGTGAATCGAATCAGGAATTCTTCTTCAAGTCTATTTAATTCATCAAAACCTGCATTTTTGTTTTTTTCCTGATATTTTTTATTTATGTAATTAAGAGTGTCCTTATTGAGTTCAATGAATGATTTTGTAGTGTCAAAATCTTTTTCAATCTGAGACAACACTTTTTTTGGAGGGATTGAGATTCCAAGATATCTTTCAAATTTCTTTACATTGCCATCTACTCTTGTAGATTTTACAAGATAGTAATACTCTTTATTGTTCACTTTTTTTTTTCTGATAAAAGTCATTTTAGTCACCACAATAACATATTTTTATAGTTATTTTGGTATTTAGTCACCACATGTTTATAAATTTTTGTATTGATATGTTGTTATTTTTTCTTTTTATTTCGGACTATTCACAATTTTTTCCTTTGTGATATAGTCCTTAATGTGTTTGGATGATACTTTCAGTAATGGAAAGTTCCGAACTTTGTTCGTTAGCCTTTCTTAAAGGCTATATTGGATGCAGTCCGGTGAATTCAAGTCCGGCTGTCTCTTCAAGACCGAACATGATATTCATGCATTGGACTGCCTGTCCTGCTGCACCTTTCATTAAATTATCTATTGCTGTAAGGACAACGACCCGGTTTGACCCGGGATCGACCTCAAAACCTATGTCGCAGAAATTTGTTCCTGCAAGTATCTTTGGTTCCGGATACCTGTAGATCCCTTGTTTCTCTTTGACAAATCTTATGAAAGGCTCTTCACCATACTGTGACCTTAGCAGCTTCCAGATATCCTTGTCCTGCATCTTCTCCCTGAGGAAAAGATGTGCTGTCATCAGGATACCTCTGACAAGGCCGATGCTTGTGGCGCTGAATGCAAAGTATGGTGCGCCGGTCTCCTGCATCACTTCTGCCATATGCCTATGACCTGTCGGGCTGTAGCTGCGTACAGCATCTTTTCTTTCAGGGTGATGGCTTCCGGGATTTGATTTGTTGCCTCCCTGAGAGCTCCCTGCCTTGACTTCAACAACAGTCAATTCCGGATGTACAATACCCTTCTTGTAGAAAGGATACAGTCCCAGTATTGTAGCAGTTGCATTGCAGCCTGCAGCCGCAACATAATCTGCGTTCTTTATCTCTTCCCTGTGCAGTTCAGGGATACCATAGACAAATTTTTCCAGAAGCTCGGGTCTGGGATGCTCAAAATCATACCATCTTTTATAGTCTTCAGAAGAACACAGCCTGAAATCACTTCCTTTGTCAATTATCTTTTTTGCCTTTGACATTATGTAGTCTATCTTTGATGAGCTTACCTTATGAGGAAGACCTAAAAAGATCAGATCAACTTCTTCCAAGTCTTCTAATGAAGTGAACTTAAGCATGGTCTTTTTCCTGAGATTAGGGTGCACCTGATGGATGAATTTTCCGACATTTGATTCACTTGTTGCCTGGACAACATCAACATTTGGGTGGCTTAGGAGCAGCCTTAATGCTTCACCTCCTACATAGCCTGATGCACCTACTATTGAGACTTTTATCTTATTCATGTTTTCACCTTGATTTCTTCTAACATATTTTTTATCATAAGTTCTGGTATGTCAACCTGATAGCTGTCCAGGCTTTTTCGAAATTCAGTCACACCATTGATCTCATTTACCAGGAGACCCTGATCTGTTTCAAATAGGTCAACAGACAGTATCCCGCCGCCTATGGCTGCAGCAGCATCTAATGATAATTCCTTGATTTTTTGTGTTATTGGACAATATTCAGTTTTTCCTCCAAGATGTGTGTTTGTCTTCCAGTTATCTGATTTCCTATAGATTGCGCCTATGCATTGATTGCCTGCAACAATGGTCCTGATATCTCTTCCTGGCTTGTTTATGAACTCCTGGATATAAAATACTGTCTGGCTAGGATCATTCATGCTTTCTTTGTGTTCAAGCACTGCAATTGCTGAGTCTTTATCATTGATTTTTGCAATCATTCTTCCCCAACTTCCAATTATAGGTTTTATCACTACCGGAAATCCTATTGATTCCATTGCTTCGACAGCAGAATTTTTGTCAAAAGCAATCACTGTTTTTGGAGTCGGTACTTTGTTTTCAATCAATTTCATTGTTGTCAGATATTTATTGCCGCAATTGACCAGAGTCTCAAATGAATTGATTGTGGTTATGCCAATGCTTTCAAAATACCTTGCCCAGTTGACAGCATGTGTCAGTGATAAGCTTCTGATCAGGACAGCATCCAGTTCTTTGAATCTATCTGATAATGGATCTATGATCATAGATTTATCATCTATTTTGATCACATCTATATTTTTGTTTTTCAGAGCTTCAATTATCAGTTTCTCTTCCATGCGGATGATTGTGTAAAGGATGCCTATTTTCATTGTCCCCAATCACATTCTTCCATTGGCGCAAGATCAAGTGCCAGCGGCTTTTCCTTTGTTACTTCGTATTCCTGTCCGCAGTCATAACACGAAACAAGTTCCCCGGTTTCAAGGTCTGTTGTAAATTTCATTTCAAATCCACATTTATCACATTGCATTTTTCATATACCTCCTTAAAGTCATGAAAAAAGCATTATGCACAATTTTTTTTTAAATCTATTGACTGTTTTTATACAATTTTTTACATATTTGTCTGATTTCGGACATTTTATTTTTATTATATAGTTATTTTTTTGCGGTGATGATGATTAGGGCAGAGACGCATTTTGTTCCAAAATGCTACTCACCTAATGGATCGTCTCGCCAAATCATCACCGCCTATTTACTGCCTTTTTAAGAAGGCAATCGATTAAATTTTAACAACATTGGTCAGGCTTAATTCGCCTATGGTGAATTAAAGTTTGCATCTTGCAAACTTGGCGAATGCCGAGTAGGATTTTTTTGAAAAAATCCGTCTGTACCCTTGTTGTTGTTAAAATTTTAATCTTATCAATATAATTCAATTACCCTTTCCATTCTTAATCTGTTCAATAACATAATCTATCATCTTTTCAGGGATATTGACTCCGGTTGTCTTGATGCTGTTTCTGAATTCCATAGTGTGGTTTATCTCATTCACTATCAGCCTGCTGCCCTCTGTCTCAAATACATCGATTGCCACTATCCCGCCGCCGACAGCCAGGGCCGCTCTGGTGCATAGCTCGTCAAGTTCAGGCGTTACAGGACAGTTCTTTGCTTCTCCGCCTCTTGCAGTATTTGTGATCCAATGCTCTGAACTCCTGTATATTGCACAGATTGTCTTATCTCCAACAACAAATGCTCTGATGTCTCTTCCCGGCTTATCAACATATTCCTGGATATAGAATATTGAATGATGATATGTACCAAGTGTTGCCTTGTGTTCAAGTATGGCTTCAGCAGCGCTCTTTGTCTCAATCTTTGAGATCAGCCTGCCCCATGAGCCTACTCCGGGTTTTATCACGACAGGATATCCCATCTCTTCAATAGCTTTCAATGCACTTTCCGGAGTGAACGCGACTCTCACTTTAGTTGTCGGTACATTGAATTTATCAAGGAGAAGCGATGTGACCACCTTGTCACCGCAGTTCTTTATCACATCATAGCTGTTGATTGAAAGTATATTCCTGTCTTCAAGTATCTTTGTTATATATACTGCATGGGTGTGGCTTATGCTTCGTTCAAGTATTGCATCTGTGTCATAAAAATTCTTTTTTTCGAGGTCAAAGACAGCTTTTCTGGTATCTATCTGGACCAGTTCAATCCCTCTTTTCCTGATCTCAGTGAAGAGCAGCTTTTCTTCAGGCCGGATCCGTGAACATAATACACCTATCCTCATCTTGATCCCTCCTGGTTGTGATTTTTTTTGATATCATTAATTTTTTGCTCACAGTAGTCAATGATTAGTGCAGCAAAATTTTCAGGAAGATAAGGCTTGAATTTTGAGAATTCAACAGTATAATTGATCTCATTGACAAGTATCTTGTATCCTTTTTCAAGCATATCGACTGCGATAATCTCTGCATCAACAGCTTTTGCAGCACGCAGTGCAAGATCCCTTATCTCGCTTGTGACCTCGCATCTTTCAAGTGTGAATCTGCCATCAATATTTGTGAGCCAGTGCTCTGATTTCCTATAGAATGCTCCTACGACCTTGTCTCCGATCACATATACACGCAGGTCACGGCCGGGTTTATTCACATATTCCTGTATATAGTATACTGAATGATGATAGCTGCCAAGCTTTTCCTTATGGTCGATGATTGCTTCTGCAGCCTCCCTGTCATTTATCTTGGCGCACAGTGTGCCCCATGTTCCTATGGCAGGCTTCATGACAACAGGATAGCCAAGCTTTTCACAGGCCTCTAATGCAGATTCCTTGGTGAATGCGATCACTACATCAGGTGAAGGGATGTTGTTCCTTAGCAGCTCTTCAGTGACCAGAAACTTGCTTCCGCAGATATCAGCCGCCCTGCTGGAATTGACTGTTGGGATTCCCTGTTCATTCAATATCTTCATGGCATAATATGCTCTTGAATGGCTGATGCATCTTTCTAAGACCAGATCAGCATCGATGTCATTTTTCTCCAGCCTGAAGAAGACTTCCCTGTCGTTGATGAGCACAATCTCAAACCCTCTTTTTTCAGCCTCTTCAATAAGTGCTTTCTCATCCTTTCTGATTCTTTCGTAGAGTATTCCTAATTTCATTTTTCAGTATTATTATCCCTCTCTGCCAATTTTGTTTATTATTCTCTTATTCTCTTTATCAGTTCATCAATCACCTGGCTTGTTGTATATTTTCCGCCAAGTTCTTTTGTGAGCACAAGAACCTTTAGTGCACCGATTACTGCATTATCAATCTTTGCTGCAGAACCACTTTCATCAAGGTATTCAAGCATCATCTTTGCTGCAAGTACAGTTGCATATGGATTTGCGATTCCCTTGCCTGCAATGTCAGGTGCAGAGCCATGGACCGGCTCAAAAATTGCACAATTATCTCCAATGTTTCCGGATGCTGCAAAACCAAGCCCTCCGCAGAGCATTGATGCTTCGTCTGAAAGGATGTCTCCGAATAGGTTTGTTGTGACAATGACATCAAAATTTTCAGGATCCTTGATAAGCCGCATGGCCATTGCATCGACAATCATCTCTTCAAATCGGATACTTGAATAATGACTGCTTATCTCCTGTCCGATCCTTTTGAACAATCCATCAGATTCCCGAAGTACATTTGCCTTATGCACAAGGGTCACTTTTTTTCGGCTGTTCTTTTTTGCATATTCAAACGCAGCCCTTATTATGCGTTCTGAGCCTTTTCTTGTGATTATCCTTTCAGTTATTGCAGTATTGCCATCATCTTCAACCCGTTCAATTCCGGAGTAAAGGCCTTCTGTGTTTTCCCTGAAAATCATTAGGTCAACACCTTCTCTTGCACCGGCAATCGGATAAAATCTGGTTGGCCTCAAATTTGAATAGAGATCCAGTCTCTGTCTCAGTCTAATTATTACACTGAAATAATCAGGGATGTTCGGCGGAGTTGTTATTGCACCGAAAAGAGCTGCATCGGATGCTCTCACTTTTTCGAGTGTTTCATCCTTAAGCGGAGTCCCGGATTTCTGATAGAAACCATATCCCACTTCATCATATGTAAATTCAAAATCAATCTGATTTTTAGGTAGGCTTTGGAGGAGCATGACTGTGGCCGGAATGACTTCTTTGCCTATTCCGTCTCCCGGAAGCACACATATCCTGTAAGGTCTTTTTGCGTTCATCTTGTCAATTCCTCAAATGAATGTTCTTTTAGGTACTCTACAATACCGCCACTGTCTGCAATCTTCATGACAAATGCAGGCAGGGGTTCTGTAGTGATATCTTGTCCAGTTGTTAGATTCTTGCTAATTCCTTTTTCCAGATTCACTTCAATATCATCTCTTTCATTGAATGCATCATATACCTCTTCTGAGATGATTATAGGAAGCCCGATATTTATTGCATTTCGGTAAAATATTCTAGCATAGCTTTTTGCAATGATGCATTTGATTCTTGTGTGTTTCAGTGCAATAGGTGCATATTCACGTGATGATCCACAGCCAAAATTATTGCCTGCAATAAGGACATCACCAGGTCTTTTGTTTTTTGCAAAATCCGGATATGCATCAAAAAGAGCAAACTGCCCCAGTTCCTCAAGATTCTCTCTTGGATAATATTCACTTGAGATTATCTCATCTGTATTGATGTCATCTCCAATCTTCCATGCTTTGTTCGTTTCAGTCATCTTATTCTTTTTTCCTTGGGTCTGTTATCTTTCCTGTTATTGCTGATGCTGCGCATGTTGCAGGACTCGCTAGGTATATTTCAGATTTGGGTGAGCCTATCCTTCCCTGAAAATTCCTGTTCATTGTTGTAAGCGCTCGTTCACCATCTCCAAGCACTCCCTGATGCCTGCCTACGCATGAGCCGCAGCCAGGTGCGCCGACAGTGCAGCCGCTCTTGATAAAGATGTCAATCAGTCCCTGTTTGAGTGCTCTTTCATATATTGCCTGTGATGCAGGGATGACTATTGTCCTGCACCTGTCACTCACTTTTTTTCCTTTGAGTATTCCTGCAGCAATTTTCAGGTCCTCGTATCTTCCGTTTGTGCAAGTGCCAATGAATACCTGGTCAAGCTCTAATCCTATGAACTCATTGATATCCTTGACATTGTCCACTCTATGAGGATATGCAATCTGCGGAGACAGCAATGAAGCATCAATTTTGATAGTTTTCTCATACTGGGGTTCGACCGGCCTGATATTTTCAATATCTTCTATGCCGATGCTTCTGAAATATTCTTTTGTCTTATCATCTGTCATTATCAGTCCGCATTTGGCGCCTGCTTCAATTGCCATATTTGATAGAGTCAACCTTTCATTGATTTCCATTTTCTCGATAGTCTCACCGGAAAATTCTAAAGACTTGTATGTTGCACCATCTGCACTGATCTGTCCTATTATATATAGTATGAGGTCTTTTGCATAGACTCCTTTTTGTAGTTTTCCGGTCACATTGATATTGATTGTTTCAGGAATCCTAAACCAGTTCCTGCCGGTTGCCCATACAACACCTATATCTGTTGAACCCATGCCTGTTGAAAAGCAGCCTAATGCTCCGTAAGTGCAAGTGTGCGAATCACCGCCAACTACAATATTTCCAGGCAGTGTGAAACCTTTTTCTATCATTACCTGGTGGCAGACACCTTCAAAAAAGAAATTAGGCAGATCATTTTCTTTTACAAAATCCCTGATTTTTTTGTGCATGTTTGCGCCTTCAATATTTGGTGCAGGATAATAATGATCAAACATCACAACAATCCTGTTTTTGTCAAATAATGGTTTACCTATCTTTTTCCAGGCATTGATAGCGAGCGGAGTCGTTGTGTCATGGCTCATGACATAATCTACCGGAGCTATGACCAATTCACCTGCTCTGACCTGCCTTCCAAGTTTTTTTGAAAAGATTTCCTCTACAATTGTTCCCATTTTTTGTTCTCCTAGCTCTTGCACCATTCAACAATGTGCCTGAATTCATCCAGGTCAACATATTTTCCCTTTGTGCCTACCTGCTTCACTTTTTCCAGAGCCATACTGATAAGGTTTTCATCTTTTGGATCTTCCCCAAGTTTTTTCAGCATGTATTGTATTGAAAATTTACCTGACATATGGTCAAGGCAGATTCCTGTCTTCCTGTTGAATATGGCCGGATCTATGCTTTGGTAATGTTCTGGATTCTCTACCGCAGCCTGTGTGTGAAGTCCGGCGCAGTGAGTGAATGAATTTCTTCCCATGATCGGAAAATTGATCGGTACATCTATCTTTGAGTGGAAACTCACAAGCTTGTAAAGCTCATCAAGCTTGGAGAGATCCCAATTATTTTCTTTGAAATCCAATGTAAGTACAGTCAAAAGCTGTGCAAGGTCGACAATCCCTGCCCTTTCTCCGATATTGAGTACAGTCGCATCGATTATATCAGCTCCTGCCCTGTATCCGTCCAGAGCATTTGCAAGTGCCAGGCCCCGATCATTGTGGCAGTGGACAGCAATCTTTGGAAAGCAATCTGCTTCACCCAGTGCTGCTTTAAGTCTTTTCACATACTTATACATGCTCCTCTCTGTACCGGGTACCATGTATCCGGTCGTATCAGCTATGCTTATTATATCAGCACCTGCTTTTACAGCTGCAACAGATGCCTTGAGTACATTCTCAAACTCACTTCTTACTGTATCTTCCGGAGTGTATCTGATGATGAGATCAGGATTTTTTTTTTTTGCATATTCAATCACTTCTGCTATCTGCTTTATTGAGTCAGCAATTGTCTTCTTGAATATTCCGTTCAGCCTTTCTTCACTTACACAATAGAAGAGGCCTAGGAACTGGGCATTGCACATGATTGCTGCATCAACATCTTTCTTGAGTGTCCTTGAGTGTGCTGCAGTCAATGCCCGTAGATTTGAATTAGCAATCTGCCTGACTGCAAGGTCGATTTCACTTGACACAGTAGGATGGCCTGCTTCGATTATATCAATTCCGATACTGTCAAGAAGCCTTGCTATTGCCAGCTTTATGTGGCTGTCAAAATAGACTCCCGGCGTCTGCTCGCCTTCTCTTAATGTTGTGTCAAGGATTTGGACCATTTTTATATTGAATTTGATTAAATTATTATTGTTAAAATCATCAACATCATGACAGCGACGGATTTTTTCAAAATCCTATTCCATTGAACAGAACCCTATACTTTGTATAGGAACCTGTTCAATTCCATCGCGTCATGTTAATGATTTTTCTTTTTACCTTTACTGTCCCCAGTCTTCGTCTTCTTCCGGTGCAGGAGCAACTTTTACAGTATCTAGACTCATTACTTCAAGTTCAACACCACAGTCCCGGCAGTTGATTATCTCTCCTTTTTCAAGTTTTTTTTCATCAACATCAAGTGCTGCTCCGCATTCTGTACATTCAACCATATTTTATTCGACCTCCAAAGAATTTATCTGTTTTATCTGATGGAAAATCGCTGCAACTATTTGCAGCGTTTAGAACATTTACTTCTTTTTCTGTTGTTTCCATCTGAATCATTTTTATTTTTAATAGTGAACCACGGATTATATATAAACTTAATGTTATCATGGTAACAAATTTTAGTTTATGTTGTTATTATAGTATCCCCAGGGTCTTGAGATGGATGTAAGCCAGTAGGATGAGGTCAATTGCCAACAGGATGGCTGTTCCAATGAAGAGGCTCCCTTTATTGAAGGAATCTGTTAAAAAACTAAAATTAGGTTGATTTCTCTCTAAATAACAAAATGTTTTTATTTCAGCCTCAATTAGATTTTCATCATGCCATCTGTATCATCCGCTGTGCGCTCAGTCATAGAGAAGAAGCCCATGCTCAATCATGCACTGACTGAAGGTATTGTCAACTACGCAAATCTGGCTGAAAAGCTGCATAATGAGATTGAGCAGGATGTCGGGGGGAAAGTCGACCTTCCGGCTATTGTCATGGCAATAAGAAGGTATGCTGAAAAATTAAAACCGCTTCTGGACAAGAAGTTCAAGTTCAAGTTCAATTCAGAGATGATCATGAAGAGCGGCCTTGTGGATCTCACTCTTGTGAAAAGCCCTAGGGCTCTCCAGAAATTGAAAAAAATATACGATCTGGTTGATTTTGAAAAGGGTGAGACACTCAATGTCATCCAGGGAAATTATGAGATAACCATTGTGATCAATGAGAAATACCTGAAGGATACAAAGAATGTCCTGAAGGAAGAGACCATAATAAATACTGAGATGGACCTTGTCAGCATCACCCTCTCTTTTTCTGAAGAGTTTTTCTATACTCCGGGGTACCTTGCAAAAATAACACGCAAGCTTGCCTGGGAAAACATAAATGTGTTCGAGAACATATCCACTATGACTGAATTGATATTCATAGTCGGAAAAAAGGATGCTGTTAGGACATACAAAGCTCTGCAGGAAATAGTGGATGAAGAGTGAGATCAGATAGTATTTTTCATGCTTCTTCTTCAGCTGGAAGATTCATTATATATGAGCTTGTTCGAACACCAGCCTTTGGTCGTTGGACTGATGCTAATGCACTGGAACTTAATGATGTATATATATCTGAGTAAACATCAAAAATACCATCGACCATGAAAGTATAATGAGTCAATCCTTCCAAAACAATGAAATGAACATCATCAGGTATCATATTTTCAAGCATCTTTGATGATATCATCCTGTCTCCATCTGATGTATATATTAAAGTTGCTCTGCAATCTTTTAGATTTTCCCAGTCTTCCTTAGTAAACCCTCTTTGATTTTCATTACCTTTTCTAGTTAATACTGCAGATCTTAATGATTCACGTCTTTTTTCTCCGGTAAGTGCTCTTATATGTGAGTTAAATACAATTTTATTTGTCAGTTTCCACAGATAATCTTCTAAAATTTCTTTCGTTTTATCATCAGATATTCCTCCTACAGGTTTAAATTCTCTAAGAGAGTTACCAAGATTGATCCAGAACTGATTTTTCCAGTTCTCACTCCATATATTAGGATTGCAATCATCAACTCCTTCTTTACAGACGGATATTAATGCAGGATGAAATGGGATGATAATTAATCCGCCATATTTTTTGTAGTCATCACAGTATTCGCTGCCATAATAGCATGTCCCTGCTCCACCCATGGAATGACCAAAAAGAATATTTTTTTCGGGTTTTTTATCAATATAATGATTAGATTCATCGACAGGTAGCACATTGCCAAACATCCGGTTGATAAGATACACAGAATCTGTTTGATGTTCTGGTCCTACACCTAAATCCTTATCTATCAATTCATCTTCAGCAAGCTCGGCACCCTGCATTCCATATGTCTGTATAAGAAAAGCGTAACTATCATACGGAGAGAGACCTTCTTGCTGAAAAAGAAAAAGAAGTCCAAGGATGAAATCTTTATTCTGCCAAGGTTCATATATTGTCAGGCTTCCGGTCCAGCCGTGAAGACCGGTGATGACAATAACAGGAGAATTATAGCTCAATAGGATTTCATCAAATATTCTTTCCATTACAGAATGTTCAACAATCT
>JAHIYL010000052.1 GCA_018815145.1 Nanobdellota archaeon
AATAAAATTAATTAAAAAAAAATTATTCTAAAAAAAGGAGGAAAACTGACAATGCCAGCTAAAAAAAAACCAGTAAAAAAGACTGCTGTAAAGAAAAAAGCAGCTGTTAAAAAAAAGCCAGCAAAAAAAGCAGCTGTTAAAAAGAAACCAGTAAAAAAAGCAGCTGTTAAAAAGAAACCAGCTAAAAAGAAATAGTACAATATTTTTTTTTTTTCTTCAGATAGTATTTTTATTTTTTGACTGCTTGTTTTTCAGAGGCTAAATTTAAATATCATGCCAAATTCTAGATAATTATGAAAGGATTTCTGGTCTATCCGACATATAGGCTCATTGAAAATAAGGCATATATCCATCTTTTTGGAAAGCTTGAGAACGGAGAATCGTTTCTGGCAAAATGTCTGTTTAGACCGTATTTTCATATTCTGAAAAAAGATGCTGCCAAGGCAAAAAAAATTGGTGAAATAGAATCTGAGAGATTTGGCAGAATTGAATTTGATGTCGAAGAGTCAGATTTTTTGAATTTTCAGGGTAAAAAAGTCTCTAAAGTCGTTGCAGACATCCCCGGAAGTGTTCCTGATATAAGAAAGAAATTTGAGGAAGAGGACATTGTATCATTTGAATCTGACATAAGATTTGTCTATCGGTTCTTAATAGATAAGGGGATAAAGGGTTCTATGGATATAAAAGGAGATTATCACAAAGGCGAGAAAGTTGATAGGATATATGATAATCCTGAATTGTCATCATCAGAATTTTATCCGGAGCTGAACGTACTGTCAATTGATATCGAGACAGATCACACAGCAAAAAAAAATATTTTCAATTGCATTGTTTTCAAAAGAAGTCTCTGAAGTTTTGGTTGTTTCTGAGTCCAAAGTCAGAGGTTCAAAAAATTTCATTGATGAAAAAAGCATGCTGGAAGAGTTCAGGAAAATGATTGTTGAATTAGATCCGGATATAATCACCGGTTGGAATGTTGTGGATTTTGATTTGAATGTTCTGGAACGAGCATTCAGAAAGAATAATATTGAATTTAATATTGGCAGGGATGATGTGCGTTCAAGGATACGGACATTCAAGTCTTTTTTTAAGGATTCTGTCGCAAATATATCCGGCAGGATTGTGCTGGATGGCATATCGCTCATGAAGATGTCCTTCATCTCATTTGAAGACTATAAGCTGCAGACAGCAGCACATCACATCTTGGGTGAGGAAAAAAGTGAGACATTTGAGAATGTCAATAAAGGAGAGGAGATTGAAAGATTTTTCATAGAAGACAAGGAAAGGCTGGTTAAGTACAATCTTTTGGATGCGAAACTTGTCTATGATATCTTGGACAGGAAAAAACTCATTGATCTATGCATTCAGCGGACAATACTCACAGGCATGCAGCTTGACAGAGTCGGTGCATCCATCGCATCGCTCGACAACCTTTATCTGTCTGAAGCAAAAAAAAATAAAATTGTCTGCAATAATTCTGACTATAATGAAAGGAATGAAAGGATCAAGGGAGGATTTGTCCAGAATTCATTTCCGGGAATTTATGATTTCATAAATGTCCTTGATTTCAAGAGCCTGTACCCAAGCATAATAAGGACATTCAATATTGACCCGGTCGCATTTGCATCGGCAGGAAAAGACTATATTGAAGCTCCGAATGGAGCAAGGTTTTCCAAAGAAGAAGGCCTGCTTCCGCTAATAATCCAAAGATTATGGGAGCAACGTGATAAAGCAAAGAAAAAAAATAATCTGGAAGAGAGTTATGCTATCAAGATAACAATGAATTGTTTTTCGAGTGATAGCCAAATATTGACAAATGAAGGTGTAAAAAATATTAAAAATGTAAAAAATGGTGATTTAGTTTATACTTTTAATCCAAAAAATGACAATATTGAATTAATGCCGGTAACAAAAACTGTTCAGTATGATTATGACGGTGATCTCATAGCAATTAATACCAGTCATGTAGATTTTTTAGTTACACCTAATCATAGATTTCTTATCCATGATGGACAGAATTATGAATGGAGAGAAGCGTCAGATTTGGCAAAAAATTTGATTAAAGGATGGTTGCCAAAAATAAAAAAAATAAGAGGAAAACAAAACAAATGGTTTGATTTGCAAAAAGAATGCAGCAAAATGAACATAACCTACAAGTTGAAAAATAAAAAATTACAGAAAGGACCAAAACACAGTTCTGTTCCAAAAAAATATAAAACAAAAGATTGGCTTGAATTTTTAGGATGGTATATTTCAGAAGGACACATTTATGTATGTAAACCTAAAAAATATGAGGATAAACAATCTTGGAGAGGAATTTCTCATAGGATAACAATCTCTCAAGAAAACGGACAATATAGACAAGAAATTATGAATCTATTTGATAGAATGAACTTAAAGTATTCGATAGGAAAAAAAATTATCACTGTCACAAACCAGATTATTTCTGAAATATTATTAAATGAAATTGGTCAGGGCAGTCATATTAAACGAATTCCTAATTGGGTGTTTGAATATGATTATGAACTGTTAGAATACCTTTTTACTTCTTTGATGAAGGGAGATGGTGATTCAAGATGGGACAGATATTCAACAGCGAGTAAAGGACTGGCTCAAGATTTTCTAAGACTGCTGTTTCATATTGGACTTAAAGGAAGTATCTATAGCGAAACATTGAAGGGATTCAAGATTTATAGAGTACAAGTAAACAAAAAAAGAGGTATAAAGCCATACTTATCAAAATATAGAAATTTTGGGAAAAAAAAATACAAAGGTAAGGTTTATTGTGTAGAAGTTCCGCCCTATCATACAATAATTGCAGGAAGGAACAATAAACTTAATATCTGTGGTCAATCTTTTTTTGGTGTCCTTGCAAATCCAATGTGCAGATTCTATTCCCTTGACATGGCCAATGCAATCACAAGCTACGGCAGGATGATTGTGAAAAAGACAGCAGAGATAGTTGAGGAAGAAGGATTCAAGGTCATTTATGGAGACACGGATTCAATTTTTGTAGAAAGCAACGCAATAAATGAGATTGATGCCCAAAAAAATGGTAAGATTGTGTCAAAATTTGTTAATCAATATTGGAAAGAATATGTAAAAAAAAAAAATACAGGTGGTAATAACTATCTTGAGCTTCAGTTTGAAAAATGTTTTTTGAGATTCCTGATGCCGATGCTTAGGGGCGGATCTGCCGGTGCCAAAAAGAGATATGCAGGCATTGTAAATGAAGATGGCAAGGAGACGATAAAGTTTACAGGGCTTGAATTTGTCCGCAGGGACTGGACAGAGCTATCAAAGAAATTCCAGCTTGAGCTTCTTGACAGGGTATTCAAGAAAAAAGAGGTTGCTGATTATGTTGAAAAGTTTGTGAAATCCCTGGAGGATGGAAAATTTGATGATCTGCTCATATACAGAAGGGCAATAAGAAAGGAACTGAAGGAGTATACGCGCACGACACCTCCTCATGTAAAAGCAGCAAGGAAACTCAGGGAAGTAAGATCAAACATAATTGCATATGTGATGACTGAAGATGGACCGGAACCAGTTGAGATTGTGAAGCATAAGATAGATTACGGCCATTATATTGAGAAGCAGATCAAGCCTATTGCCGATTCAATCCTTGTCTTTTATGGCAAAAGCTTTGATGATATCCTGAAAGGCAGTACCCAAAAAAATCTTTTCAGCTTTTCCTGATATAAACATGACATCATGTATTCCTACTTTTATAGGACTACAAACATTTAAAACTAGTGATTGATGTGAAATATATATGCCTGATGAAAATAAAATTCAGGAAATTGAGCTTCCAAAGGACTTAAGAGAAGTAGTGCAGAGGATTGCCCGGGATGCGGAAGATCTTGATCTCAGAGTATCTGAATTCAAGATAATACATTCCATGAGGATGTATGGTATTGCGATTGGCGGAGCAATATTTTCACTTGGGATGCTTTTTATACTGATATCAATATTCATGTTCTTCAATCTGTTTGAGATAACATTGGAGTACAATTACAGGATTATTGTCAGTTCAATACTTGGACTCATCGGGCTTCTGCAATTGATTGCAGGCGTGCTCTTGATAAGCAAATAGGATCTTAACTGTTTTGTTCATTGATTTTTTTAGCCAGATCCTGGCTGTGCAGCCTCTTTCGGGTATTTCTGTCCTTTTCTTTTTCAAGTGAAGTTTTTGCATGGTTGAATGACATGAAAGTCAATAGGATAAAAACAAGCTGGATAAGGATAAGGAAGAGTGAGACAGGATGTTTGCTTTTTGAGAATGTGCTTTCACTCATATATATCATGGGTATGAATAATAGACTTGAAAATATACTTCCGCCAACTATGGCAATCTTTAGACGGTGTTCACCTACTGCCTTAAACATGTAGAGGATAAAACCTACAAAAAGCCATATTATGCCCAGGCCAATGCTCTTGATATTCAGGAAAAAGATTAGGGTTGCCATGCATCCTATTGTCAATACAGGCACAAGAGGGAAAAGCGGAGTCTTGAATGGTCGTTCGATCTCCTTTCTCTTTTCTCTCAATTTGATGACAGAAAGTGCTACGAATATTGTGATGAAAAAATATATGAAGTTGGCAAGATATATTATCAGTGTCAATTGGCCTGCAAATATTATGCCGAGCACAAGGAATGAACACAGTATGACTGCTGCCACCGGGACTCCATTTTTTGAAAGCCTGAAAAAAAATGATGGAAGGATCTTTTTTTCTGACAGTGAATAGACATTCCTTGCAGATGAACTCAGAGATCCGGTTAGTGCTGTCATCGATGCAATCATTCCTATTGCAGCTACAACAAGCCCGGCCAATCTGCCAAAGACATTTGCTGATAAGAAATTGAGCGGATTCTCCAGGACCTGGGAATTACCTCCTTTTATCCAGGATAACAGAACAAAATATATGAGTATAAAAAGAATAGATATTATGAATATTGTTCCAAACATCACCATGGGCAGTTTTTTTGTGCTCTTAATCTCTTCTACATATGTTGCCAGATCCTCAAAATTGGTGAATGCCAGGAAAAAAAAACCGACTCCCAGGAGAATCTGCCGGAATTCAATTGGTCCAAGATTTTTTAGTGACAGTTCCGGAAGGCTTGGAAATGTTGTCATGTTGCCGATGATCAGTGCCCCGAAAAAAATGAACATGAGCACTACAAAGAATGTCTCGATCTTTCCGATATCACTTATTCCTTTGAGTTCCAGGAGAGTAATTGCTATAAGGATTATAGCAGCACCGAGGATGGGCTTTCCGATGAACATGCCAAATCCGATGGCACATACCGCAGCAAAGCTGATGTTTGAAAATAGCTGAGACCACCCGACCAGGAAAGATAAGAATCCGCCAAAAGAGTCATGGACAGAATTTACTACAACACCGGCCATAGGCATAGAAAGTCCGATCTCAAGATAATTCATAGCAATCAAAAAGCAGATGATTGAGCACAGGATTAAGCTGTATATGCCGTATATCCCTGCAATCAGGATCAGTCCGGCGAGCATGATGAAGACCTGCGGACCCAGGATGTTTCCAAGCCCAAATACCAGTAGCTGCAGCGGAGAGATCTTTTTTTCCAGGAGCGATTCCTTTCCTTTGTAGAACATAAATCTATTTCTGTTGTTGAAAGTTTA
This sequence comes from Nanobdellota archaeon, assembly GCA_018815145.1. Lineage (GTDB taxonomy): Archaea > Nanobdellota > Nanobdellia > Woesearchaeales > GW2011-AR15 > WJJD01. The sequence continues at coordinate 5,658 of JAHIYL010000052.1, forward strand.
TAAAATTTTTGAATAG
>JAHIYL010000053.1 GCA_018815145.1 Nanobdellota archaeon
AATGAGTGTGAACTTCTTAGGCATATGACAGAATATTCCCCCTTCTGCTTTTTTACATAATAGCAGAAATTAACGCTGATTGCAAGGAATTCGCGTCGGTTGTATTATTGAAAATCAAAGTATAAGTTATAAAGTTTGTTGTATGTTCCGATTTAATAATGAAATAAAACTTGAGAGAAAAGCAAAAAAAATTCCTTTTCCCCTAAAAAAATCAAAATTTTCCTTAATCCTTTGAGAGTCACTATCAGATAAATCTATTTCATCTAGAACTTTAAACAATGCTTGCTTATCGCTTTTTGTAAGAACCAGTTTATATTTATCTTCACCCTCTTCATTACCATTAATCAAATAGATCCCCCATTTAATTTAACTTGTATAGCCAAGTAATTACACTTCTAGTCAATCCTTCTGAAATAATCAAATATGCTTCTGCACAGCATCCTTCTTGTAAGTATTCCTATGACTTCATCATCAGAAATCACAGGATACACAGAGTATTGGTTCTCTGTCATGAACTCACTTGCCTCAAAAATGTTTTTTTCCGGATCCATCCGGACAATGCTAGGTGTCATAAAACTGCTTACATAGTGATTAGAAATGTCATGACCATGCTTGTACAGGCATTTAAGATAGTCCTTTATCGTGAAAACTCCGACAGGATGGTCATCATTAAAGACAACTGCAAAAGGAATCTCTGCCTGAAGAAACAATTGCTTCATCTTATCTAAACTCTGATCCTTTTCAACTCTCAAAAATTTAGGTGACATTATTTTTCTGACTGTGTCAAGACCGGAATTACTGCCTGCCCTGTAAAATCTTGAAAAACCGGACAATTCTTTCTGGATCTGAACCAGTGATAGCTCACCTACAGGCTTTTCATCCTCCATCACAATAAGGTACGGATAATTATTGACATCCATCAATTCATATGCTGTCTCAAGACTGGCACCGGATGTTACTGAAAAGACCTGCTCTTTCATGAACTCATATGCTTTCTTGCTGTCTCCTTCCACACTCAATAGGATTCTTGGAGATACGACTGACAGACAAATTCCATGCTCAAATACTGGGATGTAGGTTTTGCCCTGTTCCATGATAATTGCCATCAACTCTCCATATTCTATTGATTTTGAATGTGGATCTAACGGTCTCATCAGCCTTCTGACTCCCATCCTCATAATTTTCCTTGACTGATTGATGACCGGACTAAAACTGATATTTGTCAGTCCTTTGACTATTTTTGCCAAAAAATTTTTTCTGAGAAACAGCAAAAACATAAAAACGACTGCAGCAAAAACAATTGCTCCGAAAATCTTCAGCAGTAATTTCAGATCAACTTTTTTTTCCTCCTGAGATACACTCTGGATTATTTCTGCTTTTGATATTACCGGTTCTGTCGGCTCTTTCGCGACAAGAGTCTTTTTTGCATCTATTGCCTCATCAACTTTATTTGGAATCTCACTGGCAGACTCTTTGCTGTCCAAGAATTGTTCTTCCCGGACATCATTTACTGCTGTATTGCCCTGTGTTGAAAAATCTCCGGATAGGCTGTCAAGAGGTTCTTTGATCCTATTATTCATCAGATAATGTGCATCTGACGGATTCTGTATGCCACCGGATCCTTTGAAAGATGAAAGAATTTGTGATATCAACCCCTGTGTATTTATGACAATCGGGCTCATGAGAATCTCATTTCCCAGGACAGGACCTAATCTTATGCTCTGGACAACCCCTTCAACACTTATCTCTACATATGTGGCACCATCAATATTAAAAGAATAACATCCATAAAGATAGGGAAATCCCTTTTTTATAGCTTCTTCTTCAGTCAATGTGAGAGCCTTAAGATGATGTTCTTTTCCGTCAGATCCTACCCAACTCGCAGTTATTTCTATATGCTCTGCCGGTTTGCTGTCAAGCAGCACCTGTCCATATACTGTTATCGGCTTTCCATAGACAAAAGAGGATAATACAATAAAAACTATTATAATTTGCCAAATTTTCATCTTTTGCTATAAATAGTATTATTTGCATATTAAATTTTTTGCTTAATTGACTTGTCAAAAGTATTCGAAAATTATCAGAGAAAAAAGCGCCTCGGGCCAGATTCGAACTGGCGACCGCATGATTTCTTATCCTCTTTTTTTTATTCTGAATAAAACAAAAGGATTAACAGTCATGTGCTCAACCGCTAAGCTACCGAGGCTCACACGCAATAGAATTAAAATTTAATTTAAAAAAGTTTTGGAAATAAATCAGGAAACTGTTGGTTACCGATACACATTTCTCCTCCAACAGCAGGTGCAAAGCAATCAAAACATTTATATACCTTTTACTCTCTTTAATCATAATATGGCTTCGACTTTTCGTGATGCAATAGCTTTTATGGATAATTTGGGGATTTATGATGTTGTTCTTCCTTTTTTGCTGATTTTCACAACTGTTTTCGCCATTCTTGAAAAATCAAAGATTTTCGGGACCGAAGTCATAGAAGATATAACTGTCACAAGAAAGAACCTCAATAGCATGTTTGCGTTTGTAACTGCATTCCTGACTGTAGCTTCGACACAGCTTGTTGCAACAATCAATCAGGCCCTTGCACATATTGCATTGCTGCTGCTGCTTGCAGTCTCTTTCCTACTATTGGTTGGCACCTTCCATTCAGGTTCTGACCCGTTCAAGCTTGATAAGGATTATAATGCAATATTTATGATTATAATGTTTGTCGGGACATTACTCATCTTTTTGAATGCAATCAAGACAGAGGATGGAGTTCCTTGGCTGGTGTTTGCCTGGGAATGGGTAATGAAGAATTTCACATCCGGTGCATTCGGTGCATTGGTCCTTACAATAGTAATCGTGGTCATTATGTCAACAATCACTGCTGAACCCAGCAAGAACAAGAGCGGGTTCTTAGGATTTGGCGGTAAAAAGGAGGAGGAGGAAAAATGAGTCTTTATGATGGGTTTCAGATCTTATATGATATTGGGGTTATTGATATAATTTTACCCTTTTTGCTGGTATTTACAATAGTATACGCTGTATTGTACAGATCCCAGATTCTGGGTGAGCCAAAAAAACCATTCAATAAGATGGTGGCTCTCGCAATTGGTCTTGCAGTCGTATTCCCGCATGTAATCCCAAACACAGGAGCACCGGACGTTGTTCCAATAATTAATTCTGCATTACCGCAGGTATCGATCATTGCAGTGGCAATTGTCATGCTTCTGATACTGATAGGTATATGGGGTGTGGATGTGAATATTGCAGGAAAATCATTTGGTGGATGGGTTGTCATCGGTTCAATATTGATCATCGCAGTAATTTTTGCCCATTCAGCAGGGTGGCTTCCATTTATTCCTGACTGGACACTCAGATGGATTGGAGAAGATACTATGTCGTTATTGATAATAATTCTGGTCTTTGGAATAGTAATATCCTTCATAACATCTGAAGAAAAAGATGAAGATAAAAGGGTAAAACCTATGGATGCCTTAGGAGATATATTGGGAGGGCGTAAATAGAAACAAAAAATGGCAACACCCCTTGATGTAGGTTTTTTACAGAATTTTTCAGATATTTTTATCTGGATTTTGGTTTTTACCGTCACATATGCTGTACAGCTAGTGACAAAAAAACCATTTGGCGACAACAAGGGAATAAATGCACTGATTGCATTCAGTGTCTCCACAATATTCATATTAGTCCCTGATGTAAAAGATATTCTTGTTGCAGCAGTCCCCTGGTGGATATTGATATTGTTGCTGACAGTATTTCTAATGCTGTCATTAGAAACCTTTGGCAATCCGCTGATAACTGTGATGGAAAGCTATGGAACCTGGATCCTGATTGCAGCAATTCTCGCATTTGTTTTTGCATGGGCAGGAGTAGCCGGGCAGAAAGCCGGACCCTATCTTGAAGGAGCTAACGCCTCATCAATCACTCAGGCAGCAGCGACCGGAAGAGGGGATGGTACTGTTGCCTCTGGCAGTTTTCAGGATAATCTGGGAGCTACTTTATTTCATCCAAAAGTCCTGGGTATGATACTGGTTCTGGCAATTGCTCTATTTGCAGTCCTGATGATAACTTATCCTATCAAGTTGATTCCCTGATTTTAGAATTGATTTAATTTATTGCTGTTGGTTCTTCTTGGCTTTTTCAGTTATTCTTGCCAATTCATGTACATTCTCTGTGAAACTTGGAAGAACCTTTGAAAAGACTTTTTCCATTGCTTTAATCTCAGTTCCAACATTCAAGATATGCTGATCATACTCACTTACTTTTCCAATCACTGCTCTATGCAATTCATCGAAATTGTCTTTGAGTGAAGAAAATTTTGTCTCTATTGTCTGGAGCCTTGCTTCAGCCCTGTTCTTCCATTCAATTATTTTGTTGACATCCTTCAGAAGCTCTTCCCATTTTTCATCAATGATTGTCTCTATCAATTCTTCAGTCTTAGGATCAAAATTCTCAATCTTAGGTTGATAATCTTCTGATTCTTCTCCTCCGCCAAATGCCTGGTTTGATGGACTCATAGGTGTTTGATCTGATCCTGCAAAACCAGGGGTGACTGGATTCTGAGAGCCGGAAAAATCAGAAGAACCATTAGCAGGATTCGGAATAAGATTGTCCGGATTCCCTTCAACCGCGTTCTTAGTATCTATATGATTCATTGCATCAAAAATTTGAGTATTGTTGTATCCCTGCCGATTCAGGTTCTGGATAATCTCATTATTTGAAAAGCCCTGCTGCTTCATGGTCCTTATCAGCCGGATTGGTGATTCCTGAGGCATATTAATCTAATTATTCTGGTTTATAGTTTAAATAACTTTTGGTTTGGATTTTATTTCCTCAATAATATCTTCCACAATCCGTTTTGCTTCTTCTTTCCTGATGAAATTCATCGGCTGCCATAGGTCAAGATACTTACTCAACAGATCCAGGTCTGCCTTCCTGACGCTCTGACTCATTTCTTCTGTAAGGAGCTTGATCTTAGTGTTTACTTCAATCACTTCTTTTTTCAGATCATTCACAGTAGACTGTATCACAGCAATTTCTTGAGAAAGCCTTTTGGTATCCTCGAGCATGTTCTGATCACTTAGCTGATTTTTTTTTCTGAGATTTGAATATCTTTCTTCAAGTATCCTTAATCTCCTAAGTATCTCATTCATGTCAGAATATACTTTTTGAGAGATAGGTACTGGTTTTTTTGATGACTTCACAGGTTTAACCGGCTGCTGGACATGCTGAATGTCTCCTGGTTTAGGCAGTTGCTTTGGTGTTGCATTGAACATAACCACTATTATTGAGAGTGATGTTTAAATAATTTTGTTTTTTATTGATTTGTCGGTCATTGATATATGAATTTTATGAAGCAAATATATTTGGAACTCGAAATACATCGATAAAAAAATGCACTACTTGCTTTGTGAAGAATAGATACTACAATTGGTTTCTTGAGTGACAAAGTTTAAATACTATTTTACAATTAATTTTATGTCAATGAAAACAAGAAATATTGTTCTTTGCCTTGGACTTATTTTGCTTTTCCATGCATGCTCTTCAGAACCTCCCGTCTTAGAGCAAAATAGTTTTGTTTTTTCCATGGATAATGAAGAAGGAAATATCGATATATACAGGATGGATATGGATACTCTTGTTTCTCAAAGACTTACAACCCATATTGATATAGACACAAAGCCATCTATCTCTCCAAACGGCCAGAAAATTGTATTTGAGTCTAATAGAAATGACAACAAAGAGATTTATTTGATGGATACGGATGGTAAACATGAAAAAAGATTGACTGATAATGACTATGATGATTCTCAGGCCTCTTTCTCAGCGGACAGTTCAAGAATCGTTTTCATATCTCACAAAATTGATGGAGATCATCTAATGATCATGGACATTGAAACAAAAAGCACAACGGATTTATTAATATCAAAATCATTGGATAGTCCCTCTTTTGTCAATGAAGATAAACATGTTCTTTATTCCAAAAATGGATTTGGCTTTCCTAACCAAATATCTGTCCTTGAAACAGCAATATTACTGGAAAATGAAATTGAAAACACAAGAGATCACTACATTAATCCTATATTGTCTCCAAACAAAAGAGATATATTATTGATTCGCATAGATAAAAATGGAAGGCATGAGTTATCACTATTGAACATTGAGACCGGAAAATTCATCCAAATAACTGACAAAAGCCTTGAATGGAACATAAAGGCTGCTTCATTCACTCAAACAGGTGATTCAATCATATTTATTGGACAAAAAAATCAGGACTCGGACAGTTCTATTGAAGAAGTTTTTACCATAGATACAAATGGAAAAAACCTAAGGAAAATAACTGAAAACAATCTTAAAAAAGATATTGGTCTATTTGCATTTTATATGGACACCGGCTCAACTGGTTCTTACAATGATTTGCCTTGCGGCCCACTTGTTCCAGGGATATGTCATCCAGTCTCTTCTATTGAAGAATGCACAGAAAATGAAAAATTTTGTTTTAATGCAATTCCTCATTGCTGTAGTGTCTGCTCAACTGTAGAGGCTGGAATATCACCTGTCGAACCAATAAATTTTAAGCCTTCAGAAATTAATTATGACATTCCAAGCATTACAATAGGACAAACTGATTATAGGCACACTTCAACAAATAGCATTGTGCCAAATAAGGGTTTCTATCCGGGAGGAGTCATAATAGATACAAATATTGACAAGCCTGACTATATCTATGTAATGGATTCTGTTAATAGTCGAATATTGGGTTTTGACCACTTAGGGTATTGTTCAATTCCTTTGCCTCAAATTGAGATAGTATACAATAGTGAAGAATATGCACAAGATTTTCCAATTGAAAACATATTTGATGGAGTTTATGGTTCATGTAATTTAGGTGAATATGCTGCAAAAAGTGAAGATAAGACAATTGAATTGCGCATAAAATTTAGTGATGCACAGATTTTGGAGGAAATTCAGATTTATGATCGGGCTTGCCTTGGTCTCATAAATACAGTTGATATGATTGCTGAATTTGAAGATTCAAGTGACATTTCTATATCCGCTCAGACTGCAGATAGATTCAGTGAAGTGGATTTAGAAGATTTTGACAAAGGACAATCGCCAGTAATCTTCAATCTAAAAAAAAAAATCCTGAAAACAAAAAAATAAAATCTTTAATAATAAAGACTCAAAGCATCAATTCACGAGAAGATCCTAATGGATTTTTTGCAGCTGGTATTGGTGAAGTCAGATTCATTACAAATAATAAAAAAAATAATAAATGCAGTTCAGACAAAGACTGTGAAGATGGGCATGGTTGCACTATCGACAAGGATGTGTATCCAAAAATAGTCTTTGGACAGGATGACAATTTTGAGTCCGGACTCAGCAACGGAAACAACAGATATGCACTGCCTCCGACTGAAAAAACATTATCATTTCTCCCTTATCCAAATCTTCCAACTATAGGTGAGTCGCCCAGATCAATTCAGATGGCTCTTGACAGCAACGGAAACCTATATGTCCCTGACCTGAACAATAACAGGGTATTAAGATATAACTCTCCTTTTGAAAAAAAATCTGGTATAGTTGGATCAGGAGATACTGTTGCTGATTCAGTCTATGGGCAAGATTCATTTTCAGAAAAATCAAAAAATGAACTGAATATTAGGTGGAAGGAGTATAATGTCGGTGTTTTTGTTTTTGAAAGCCAAAATAATCTGGAACTTTGGGTTACAGATTCAGGAAATGATAGAATTGTAATGTATGGTCACGATGACAAAACTAATGATCTTTCTAACTCCATTCAGCAAGAAATACCCATGTGCGTAACTGAAAATAAATTATTGAATTTCAATTCACCAAATTCAATATTAGTTGATGAGAATCATGATATTTTTGTCCTGGATAATGATGCAGAAACCCGACTCATAAAAATATTTGATACTGCCAACATAGATCCACAAAGTACACCCTCATGTGAAATTATTTTTTCAGGCAATATGCCATACTTTGGGTTGTACTGGGCCAGAGGGATGAATTTTGATCCTTTCAACAAAAAGCATATCTGGGTGATGGATGGTGGATATCATCGTGTTGTGAAAATTGATGTAGATCCAACCAGTAAAGATTACAAAAAGATTATTGATATTATTGGTAAACCTAGCCGAATCAGCAATTATAAAGGAGGTAACGAAGGAGGAATCACTGACGATTCATTTCCTCATGCATGGCTCCGTCAGCCAGATGGTGGCATTGGCTTTGATTCAGATGGCAACATGTATGTTCCAAGCAATGGAAATAATGAAGTGACAATTTTCCCCCTCCTCCATAAGGAATACACTGAAGTAATTGAATCAGGAACAAACAAAAAGATCCGACTACTAAAACCATTAGGTGGATTTTTTGGAAATGAAATAAATATGGTCACAAGAAGAGCAGTTGATAGCAGTCTAGGTCTTAGTGTGTTTTGTGGTCAATTGATTGTATCAGATGGAACAAATAAAAGGTTGATGGCTTGGAACAATTATGGGCGAAAAAAGGATGGATCAGCAGCTGATGCAATAATCAACGACGAGATTCTTGGTTTAATCAACCAACAGGCAATTTCAATCAAAAATAGACTCTTATTTGTAGCTGGTAACGACAGGATTATTGTTTATACACTTCCAATAAAACATGACAACCAAAAGTACTATAAAATCATTGACAAACTGTACTGGAATGATGACAAAACAGAAGTTGGGATTTTTCAACCACAAGGAATAGTATTTGATGACAAAACTGATGCCTTATGGATATCAGAGCCTCAGAATAACAGAGTTTTGAGGGTTCAAAATCCTCTATCTGAAAAACCCTTTGTAGATATTGTTCTTGGGCAGAAGACAAAAAAAGGAAAATGGTGCAATGGAATTCCGGAGTTCGACCTTAGAGGTCCCTCAGATTCAGGAAGCAAATATTCTGGCTTTCTTTCCATACCCAAAGAAAATACTTTATGCAATCCTTGGTTCCTAAATATTGATAGAGCAGGCAGGCTATTTGTTGTGGATGGTTTCTATGACGTGGGCTTCGGCAACAAGAGAGTTATTGCCTACAAGTTGGATCAATTCAAAGATGTTGGTGAAGATGAGATTCTATTTGCACCGGATTTTGATTATGTTTTTTCAGGAGCTTCTGTCATGGAAAGTGACCACAACGAAAATTATGTAAAAGCAGATTCTGAGAACATCCCTTATGATGAATGCGAACAAGCTTGGCCCTGTATTCCTGTCTATGTATCTTTTGTTGATGACGATATGTATGTGACTGTTGACAGCTATGGGAATCCTCAATATCAAAGACTGTTCGTGTTTGAGAAATATATGGAACACTACGATAAATATCTTGAAAAGACTATGTCTCCAAAAATTATTGATATCCCGCTTGGCCAGGGTGCATTCCATACGTTTGATTCACAAGGAAATTTCATTCTGCAGGATTTTACATGGAACACTATTCTTGTATATAATGGACAAAAAGATCATAATCCTTCAATGAGCATGGAAAACGTCGTACGCTCGTAAAAGAATTAAAAATGATGACAATATTGGAAAATTTTCATTCTCAGATATGATTATAATATTTAATGTGATCCTCAAATTTGATTGTACTCTTCAACAGCAACTTTTTTAAACACTGGAATTCCACCTTTCTATAAAGAATGGTGAAGGCTTACCTTAACAGAATTAGGTGGAATTCTGTGTGATCAAAGTGAAAATCCACTTTGACATCTCAGGATTATTAAATTACATGAAGTCTTAAAGAGGGATAAATGGTCATAATTGAAAAAGCTGAAGAGATCAAGTACACCATAGATAGAGAAGGAGAAGACAATATCCTGAGAGGAGACTATTCAAAGAGCTTTCAACTGCCATCGATTGAAGATAATCCTTTATGTATGGCAAAGACTATTGAAAAGCTTGCCCAGACACGCGGCATCACTAAGATAGTCTTTTTTCAGAAAAGAGAATATGAGTATGATTACAGTCAGGCAGCCATGCTTAATGAGATTGCAAAAATGTATCTGCATCTTTCAAAAGACAAGCAGACATACAGCTACGAGGCGCTTACTTTCGGCAGATGCAAAAGATTTGCAGATACATGGTTTAATGACCTGAGGCACGTTATCTTTGATATGATGATGAAAGATCCGCTGGGTGGATATGTAGAATTGATCCGTCTTAAAAGAGAAGAAGTAATCCTACGGGAAAAATCTATTGATGAAGAGTCAATTTATTGTCTTGATAGGTTCATTGCATTATTATCTCAAGTTATTGGAAAGTTTGAGGAAACCAGGCTAGTGATTGTAGCCAAACCCTACTTGGCAGGCTTTATTCCGGGAAAAAGGGCGGTCTACAGAAGGATATTCAATCCAAGTATCAAGCCAGACTTCATGTACACAAAACTAATGGCTGCATATCCTAAAAAAGGTATTGAGATTGCCAGCTATTCAGTATCAGATGAGACTGAGATAGTTGTATTCACTCTGCCTGATTCTGTCCAGACCATATATCACCTGATGCCGCCTGAATTCAAGCTTTCTGAAGAAAATTATGAACTCTTAGATGTGGCAAAGACCATCATGGCAGAACACAAACCAAAAAAGAGCGAGTTTGTGGATCCGCAAAGGATGAGAGAAGTCTTCTATAATGTAGGGCGGGATCTCATAGAAGAACTTGCATCATACAGAAATTTAAGGCTAAGAGAAAAAGAGATTAACCAGCTGACTTCAATTCTGATCAGATACACCGTGGGTTTTGGCCTTATTGAAGTGCTTCTGCAGGATGAAGAAATACAGGATATCTCAATCAACAGTCCAATGGGTCACAATCCAATATTTATTGTGCATGGAAAATTTGATGATTGTGTTACCAATATCATACCAACAACAACTGAAGCAGAATCATGGGCTTCAAAACTCAGGATGATTTCAGGTAGACCCCTTGATGAAGCAAACCCTATACTTGACACTGAACTGGAACTGCCTGGTGCCTCAACAAGAGTCTCTGCAATAAATGCTCCATTGAATCCGACTGGCCTCGCATTTTCATTCAGGAGACACAGGGATCGACCCTGGACATTGCCATTGTTCATGAAATTCAAGATGATTAATTCACTTGGTGCGGGTCTTATAAGCTTTCTTGTGGATGGCACCAGGACCATGCTAATATGTGGAACACGAAGTTCTGGGAAATCCTCATTCCTTTCTTCGATTCTTGTGGAGATCATGCGCAGGTTCAGGATTATAACTATTGAAGACACATTAGAGCTACCGGTGGCACAGCTAAGGAAATTAGGATTCAATATCCAGCAGCTAAAGGTAGCTTCAGCCCTGGCACACGGAAGCAGCGAAGTCTCTGCATCAGACGGAATCAGGGCTACACTTAGATTAGGAGATTCCTCATTGATAGTAGGTGAAGTGAGATCCAAAGAAGCTATTGCCCTATATGAAGCAATGAGAGTCGGTGCTGCAGCAAATGTTGTTGCAGGCACAATCCACGGAGATTCCCCATATGGCATTTATGACAGGGTCGTTAATGATATTGGTGTCCCAAAGACAAGTTTCAAAGCAACAGATATCTGTATCATTGCTAATCCGATAAAATCTGCAGACGGTCTCCACAAATTTAGGAGAGTAACCCAAATTACTGAAGTCAGAAAAACCTGGGAAAACGATCCGCTCATTGAAGGAGGATTTCTTGACCTGATGAAATATGATGCAAATAAGGACGAATTATTGCCTTCAGATGAGCTCATCAATGGTGATTCTGAAATCATAAAACTTATTGCCGGAAACATCCCGGATTTTGCAGCAAATTGGGATGCTGTCTGGGAAAATATACTGACAAGGGCAAAATACAAGCAAAAAATACTGGATTCCTCTGAGGAACTTAAAGATCCTGAAATGCTGGAAGCTGAATTTGTCATATTATGCAATGACATGTTCCATGTCATTACAGATAAAGTCAAGGAATCAACAGGTGTTCTAAATCATGAGAAAATATATTTTGACTGGGAACGATGGTTCGAAACGGAAATCAAGAAAAGAAAAATCAAGAACGGAGATTCTGTATAAGATTTCTTTATCATGCGTAAAAGCACAAAGTGCATAATTGTGTCTCCAATATTTTCTAATGTTGAATCTATGTCTTCAAGCAAATCATGCTCTTAAATGTTCTTAAGAAGCAGCTCAATATTTTCCAGTTCTTTCTTTATCTTGTCGTCTGCAAACTTGCTAACGACTTTTGATATCTCTTTGATTGACTCCTTGACACTTTCCAGATAATGGACTCTGCAAACAAGAGTTTTATCCTCTTTTTTATTGCACAGAAGTGTATAGAGATAATTATAGCGTTCAAGAACCAGTCCCAGGCTCTTTACAATCAAGAATGCCCTGTAGTTTTCCAGTTTCTTGACAAAATCCTTGTCCTGGCTCTGTTTTGCCAGAAATTCCTTTAGGTCCATGACATGAGATTCAAGATTGATATACTGTATCTCCAGTCTTTTATCATTCAACTTTGTGATCATCTTATCCTCAATCTTCTGGATAAGGTTTGAAATATTCAACCGATCATAATAGAAGTTCTGCCTCAATCGATCTATCTTCTCGTTGAAAGTGATGTCATATATCTCCTCAAGCATGATTTCATTTTTTGAGGATACAAATTTTCCGATGACAATCCCGTTCATCACAAGCCCTATCAGAACCTCTATGACTGCAAAAAGCTTGCAGAACCCGGTTGGAGCAATATCACCATATCCAAGGCTTGTTGTTGTTATAAAGCTGAAGTATATTGTATTTAGATAGCCTTCGTATCCCTGTATCACGTCAAGGCTCCTATATATCAGTTTTGAACTGGTGTATGTTGTCAGTGCATAATAGATATTTCCAAATATGAAGATAATAAGAAGCCATATCAGAAATATCTTTGCATAACTTGTATTCTGATAGAATTTTACTGTCTTTTTTGTCCAGTTATTTGATCCCATTGTAAATTTAAAAACAAAGAATTGGCTGACTTTAATAAAATTAATTAAAATCTTCTTCTGATTTTCAGCTAATTATTATTACTCTGTCGTCTGCATTATATTCAACCAATACATTCTGCTCAGGAAATATCATGTCACCAAGCCTCCAATCTATCTTATTGTCTTCAGGATCTGTCTCATCACCGCAGAAGGCAGGAACCGTAGGTGAGCAATCCACATCTGAATTAGGCAGTATTTCACACATATCATTCTCAATCAAGAGCCTTGTTATGCCTTCTTCAGAAACAAACACAGTCTCATTTATTCTCACACCCATT
>JAHIYL010000054.1 GCA_018815145.1 Nanobdellota archaeon
AACCATAAAGGAATAACTGAAATTTGAAATTCGATTTAAATTCCCGTAATACCCCAGAGCTCTGCTCTGATTGGGATAGGGAATTTCATAATTTCAATTTATTAAGAAATTAGAGAAAATTAGGATTGAGTATCAACGAAGGAATACTGATTTGATTCTTGGTTTGTCAGGAAAAATGACTGAAAAGATTAGAAAGGAACTCATAAAGACAAGAAATAAGATTTAATTATTATCAATTATTTTTGCAATTAAGATGGACACAAATGATTATAGGGCTTTGATTGATATTGACAAAAACAATAAGATTTGCTTTGTTAGGCATCTTGATCATAGAAGCAACATTTGCAGTGATTATTTATTCAATCCTGCAGCTGTCAAACCAGTCTTTTTCATAGAGCTTATTAGGTATCTTGTTTATCTGATCTTTATTTCCTTCGATCTGGTATATGAAAATAATTCTTTTTTTTGTCTTTTCAACTTCAAGGCTTATCAGCTTGAAAAGCTTTGTTGAGACAAGTAGAATATCCTTTATCTCCTTTTCACTAATTATCTTATTGGTTGATATCATTATCCTCTTCTGATAGGAACCTCTTCCTTTTTTTTCAAGATTAAGATCATATAATACGACCACCCATATAAGTGAGTACAGAATCATTCCGATTGCATACTCGCCGACACCGATAACCAGGCCGAAGATGGCAAAGAGCCATATAGTCGAAGCACTTGTGAAACCAAATATCCTGTCAGTTGTCTTCATGAGAGCGCCTGCGCCAAGGAACCCGATACCGGTTACAATTGCTGATAACAGTCCGAGAGGATTGTCAGACGAAAGGTTTATTGCTGTTATTGCCAGAGCACACGCGCCGGTCGAGACAAAAATGAATGTTCCAAAACCAATTGGCTTATGGGATTTCTGGCGCTCAATCCCGAATATGAACGCCAGTATGAAAGTGACTGCGATACGGAGAAACATTATTGGAAATGTCACGACCATAGCCAGAAATATGTTGGTAGGATGTATTTAAAGGTATTTGAGGGAGAAAAAGTGAAAAGCGATTTATGCTTAAGAGAAGTGAAAGAAAATGACAGAGGAATCTTAAATTATCTCTTCAAGAAAATATTCTATAAAAGTATCCAAATTGTTAAGACTCCTTGGATAATCCAATAGAAAAAACCTAAAATAATTCCGATGATCGCCTGTTTTTTCCCACCAACGGAATTATCTTCATTAAATTTTTTTAGTCCAATAAAACCAAAAATAATTGCAAGTCCAGAAGTGAAAATAGCAGCTGAAGCAAAAATTATCGTAATCAATAATAAAAATGTTCCTATGCCATTCAATAATGATGCTTTTGCATAAATATTCTTTTTTTCACCTTTTATCAAGGTTTTTTTTTCATTTTTGACTTTTTTGTCAGAATGTAAGTTAAATAATGATAAATCCTCATCATTTTCGATTTCTTTGTCATTATTTTTTTTTGCCATCAGAATTCATCCTTATCATTTGATGTGAATCATATTCTTAATAAATATTTCTAATTTTATGAGAATTGAGTATTGCACATAGCATTTTGTGAAGCGCTCGTGACATGGTATCAATATTTGTTCGTACCTATTCATCCTATCGTTTTCCCGCAATCTTTTTAAATACCTGAAATTTCCCACAATCTCATTAAGTATTCCCGAGAGACTACAAGACGCTGTGATTTTGTAGGAGGGTTGAATAGAAAATGGACGATAAAACTATTAAAGCATCATTGGATAAATTAAAAGAATCTTCTAAAAGAAATTTTAGTCAGACATTGGACCTGATAATCAATCTAAAGGATCTTGACCTGAAAAAACCTACTGATCAGGTGGATTATTTCCTGGCACTCCACAAGGATAAGGGAAAGAAGACAAAGGTATGTGCTTTTGTCGGTCCTGAGCTTCAGGATCAGGCTGAAAAGATATTTGATACAACTGTCAATGTCAATGATTTTCCTGATTACCAGAAAAAAAAGCCTTTGGTCAGAAAGCTTGCTAATGATCATGATTTTTTTATTGCGCAGGCAACTATCATGCCAAAGGTGGCGCAGGTGTTTGGCAGGACACTTGGTCCAAGAGGAAAGATGCCAAATCCAAAAGCAGGATGCGTAGTCCCCCCAAATGCAAATCTTTCTCCTCTTTATGAAAAACTTCAGAAGACACTCCATATATCAGCAAAAAAACAGCTGGTCATCCACACATTTGTCGGTAAAGAAGACACAGATGAGGCTGTTGTCATTGATAATGTCAAGACAATCTATGCATCTCTCTTGCAGCATCTTCCAGGTGGGAAGAATAATTTGAAATCTATATTTATTAAAAATACAATGGGAAAACCCATTAAATTGATGTGATTATAATGGCACATGTTTCAGAAAAAAAAAAGAAAGTTGTCGACGAGTTTACAAGGTTGATTGAAGAATATCCAATCATAGGCGCAGTGAACCTGGAGAACATGCCTACAAAGCAGCTACAGGCAATCAGGGCGCTTATCAGAGGAAAAGCTGAACTGGTAGTCTCAAAAAGAAGACTTATGAAGATTGCTTTTGGTAATTCAACCAAGAAAGATATAGATAAATTGGTACCTCATCTGGAAGGAATGCCGGGGCTTCTATTCACAAAGGAGAATCCATTCAAGATATTTGCCCAGCTCGAAAAGAACAAATCCACTGCTCCTGCCAAAGCAGGCCAGGAAGCACCCATAGATATTGTTGTAAAAGCAGGTGCAACATCTTTCAGTCCGGGTCCGGTCATCGGTCAGCTTGGAAAATTCAGGATAAAGACCGGTATCGAAGGTGGAAAGATAGTTATCAAAGATGATTGTGTAGTTGCAAAAAAAGGTGAAGTAATAGATGCAGAACTTGCAGGCATCCTTTTAAGACTTAATATTGAACCTATGGAGATAGGACTTGATCTTGTCGCAATCTATGAAGACGGATCAATATTCACAAAAGACGTCCTTCGTGTTGATGAGGATGAATTCAGGGCAAAGTTTATGGAAGGGGCATCAGGTTCCTTCAATCTGGCTGTTTTCATTTCCTATCCTACAAAGGATACAATCAATACTCTTTTGGTAAAAGCTGCTACAGAAGCAAGAAGCCTTGCAATATCTGAGGCTATCATTAACAAAGATACTGCTGAGGATATACTGAGAAAGGCGTATAGGGAGATGCTGTCAGTATCCAGAACCCTGCCTGATGAAGCAAAGAGTGAGGAATTAAAAAACATTTCAGTTGCAGCTCCTGCAGACTCAGCAGAGACAGAGACAAAACCTGAAGAGAAAAAAGAAGAAGAGAACAAGAGTCCTGAAGTAGCTGCTGCAGGTCTTGGGTCATTGTTTGGATAATCAGTAGAATAAGTTAAGATAATAATTAATAATTATTAAGGAGGAAAAAAAAATGGAATATATCTATGCTGCAATGTTACTGCATAAAGCTGGACAGACAGTCGACGAGGCAGGAGTCAAGAAAGTTCTTGAAGCTGCCGGAGTCAAAGTTGATGATGCTAGAGTAAAAGCCATGATGGCTGCACTTGAGGGTGTAAGCATCGAGGAAGCAATCAAGACTGCTGCTGTTGCACCTGTTGCTGCTGCTCCATCTGGTTCATCAGAGAAACCTGAAGCTAAAAAAGAAGAGAAACCTAAAGAAGAAGAGAAGGTCTCATCTGAACAGGCTGCTGCTGGACTTGGCGCACTATTCGGCTAAATAAAAACCAATTTTTTGAATTTTTTTTGGTGTTTATTTTATTTGCAATAATTAAATTAAGTGAAATTGATGGTTGAAGGAGACAAGAAGGAAGTATTAAAAGAGATTTCTTTAATCAGAAAAGAGATCAACGAGCTCAGGGTGAAACTCAATGAGCTTGATGAAAAAAAAGAAGTTGCATTTGAGAAAAAGCAGGCTGTTTCTAAAGACGTCTCAAAGATACTCAATAGTCTCAAGAATCTCAAAAGAGAGAGAAATCAGCTGACGCGTGATGTCAAGACACTTAAAGTGAAGAGAACTGAACTGAATTCTAAGATAACTGAAAAGATTAAGGAAGTCAAAAAGCTCAATGACAATAAAGAAGATGTCATGAAGAAAAATAATATAAAGATTAATCCTATCAAATTGATGGAAGAGATTGAAAGTCTTGAGTTCAAGATGGAGACAGAAGTCTTGTCTTTTGGACGGGAAAAAGCCATCATGAAGCAGATCCATGGCATGAAGAAGGAGCTCAAGGGCGCGGAAAAGCTTTCAGATATGTGGTCGGATGTCAGAAAGATATCTGATGAGATAAATGTTCTCAAAAAAGAGGCAAATCTCATTCATGGCAGTATTCAGGAAAAAGCAAAGCTCAGCCAGCAGAAGCATGAGGCTATGATTGAATGCTCAAAAGAGATTGATGAATTGAAAGAAAAAGAAAAAGAGGAATTCAAAGCATTCAGTGATCTCAAAGATGAATTTTTTAAGGTAAACAACCAGCTCAAAGAGAAGCTTGTCAAGATGAACAATATCAGTGACAAGATCACAAAATATAAGACAATTGCAAAACAGGAAAAAAAGAAGAAAGAGCATCAATCTTTGAAAGATATGAAAGAAGAGCTGGATGAAAAGATAAAGAAGAGGAAGAAACTGACTACAGAAGATCTCTTGGTATTTCAGAGGACATTTGATATGGAAAGCAGTGAGACTGAAAAGACTAAAGACAAAAAAGAAAAGAAGCAGGAAGAAAAAAAGGAACCGGAAAAAAAGAAAAAGTCTGCTGTTGAAGAGAAGAAAGAAGAGATTATAGAAGAGGAGAAAGAGCTCCTTGAGGCTGAAAAAGGTCTTGAACATCTTCCGGAACAGGCAGAGACTCCTGAAGATAAAGAAGTGCTTGAAGATATCAAAGAAGAAGAAGAGATTGTCCTTGAGAATGAGAGGATGGACAAGGACAAAGAGCTGGATGAGTTAGAAAAGAAGGAAGAGTAAATTATTATTAATTCTATATATCATTTTTTTAAAAATTAACAGCACGGCCATTCAAAACATTTTTATGTATATACATTTGTTTTGATATTATGTTCATAAGGAAAGAAAAGTATCTTAGGCTTTTTTTGTATGTAGGATCACTATACTACTTGATTGGTGCTGTTGCTCATTTATTTGGTTACACAATTTTTCCTTTTTATGATGGGAATTTATATTCACCTTATCACGACACAGTGATTGCTTTGGCTGCAATAGTCCTTTCACTATCACTATATGCTGCCGGTAGAAATCCAAAGAAAAATATTGATATGCTGAATGTCATAATTTTTGCATGTATACTTGCTATATTGTTTAGTATTGGAATCATTTGGAAAATTGATTTTGTGCAGCTTGGTGCACCGGCCAAAAAAATGCAGACTATTGTTGAGATGATTATTTTGATCGTGTATACATTCATTTTAGTTATTTTAAGACCAAAGAAAGTCACATAAGTGAGAAGAAGCCATTATTGAACATAATTCTGGATTCTCAAAATATTACAAATATAAGAAAAAATCTAATCCTTCTTGAACTCGACATAATTGCATTTGCCGCATGTCCATCTATTCTTATGGTTTGCCATGAAAAAACCCGGACCGCATTTTGGGCAGAACTGGTTTTTTGTCTTTCCGCCATTGTACAATTTATGGATAGCAACCGGTTTCTTGTTCACATGTTTTTTGGGTCTGCTTCTTGGTGTTGCCATTTTATTCACTCACCGCCTCTGCCTTATCTTCAGATTTTTCAGCAGCAGGCTCAGCCTTTGCAGCTTCTTTGAACACATGCTTTTTTAACAGAGCCTTATGCTCAAAAAAATCCATCTTTTTTTTGTCGTCATAGATATGTACCAGGACTTTTGCTTTAGAACTTCCGAATTGAGGATAGATATGCTTGATTATGACCAGGTCTTCGTTTGCCTTGAATCTTTTTGCAATCTCCTTAATAAGGTTCTTTCGTGAAGGAGTTGCTCCGCTTTCCTTATACCAAAAGGATGCTCTCTTTCGTGAAAGTAAGGGAAGTTCTTTTTCTTTGATTAATTCCAATTCCATTTTTTTCACCTTACTTTTAGGGCATAATTGCCTTTATCGTTGATACCGATCTTGTCTGCAATATCGGATTTGTTAGCGTCAAGGATGTTGATCCTGCCTTTCCAGGTGGTTGAGAATTGATTGCCTTTGCACAAAGGGCATACATTCTTGTCAACAAATATTTTGCATTTTTTACACACTTTTTCTTTTGCCATATTGATCTTCTCTTATGCGCTCATCATTGCGATTATATCTTTTGCTGTGATAAGGCCCACAAGCTTGCCGTCTTTTGTAACTAAAAGCCTCCTGAAATTATTCTCACTCATGAGCTTTGTGAGCTCTAAAAGTGATGCAGTGTGCTTGACACATACAGGATTTTTAGTCATGATGGCATCGACTTCAGTATTTGAAATATCAAGCCCTTTACTGACAACTTTCCTTATGATGTCTCTTTCAGTGATTATGCCAACAGCCTTATGATTCTCGACAACCGGCAGGACACCTATATTCTTTTCGTCCATTATCCTGACAACTTCTTTGATTGGCTGATCTCTTTTGATAGATAGGAGCGGTTTGCTCATCCAGTCTTCAATATTAATTATTCTTACCACCTTTTTTTGCGGCAGGTGCGCTGAGTTCTTTTATCCAGTCAAGCCTTCCGAGCCCTGACTGCCTCATGGTCAGTCCGAATTTAGGGTTTGTAGGTTCTTTATAGCTGATCGCAATGATTCTTGCTCTGCATTTATCGCCGATTTTCAGTGATTTTTTTGATTCTTTTCCAAGCAGGACCTTATCTTTGGAAAAACTGACAAAATCATCCATTGTCTGGGAAATATGGATCATGCCTTCGATAGGTCCGATTGTCATGAACGCTCCAAAATCTGCCATATCCTTGACAGTGCATGGGACAACCTCATGAAGCTCTGGCTTGAATGTCAGCAATGTGAAAGTTGTCTTGTAAAATGCAGCTCCGTCTCCGGGGATTATGACTCCTTCGCTCACTTCCTGGATTGAAGAAACATCTATCACAACACCAAGATCCTTAGAGATCTGGCCTTCATACATCTTTTGTATCTGACCCAGAAGGGCTTCT
Source organism: Nanobdellota archaeon (assembly GCA_018815145.1). Taxonomy (GTDB): domain Archaea; phylum Nanobdellota; class Nanobdellia; order Woesearchaeales; family GW2011-AR15; genus WJJD01. The sequence continues at coordinate 7,140 of JAHIYL010000054.1, forward strand.
TTGATATCATTTCCAAATGATGCCGGCGGAACTCTTATGTGGTCTGTTATGGTTGATTTATAAAACATTTATATCCTCTCTAAATATTGTTTTTTCCTAAGGATTATCTGTCTTATCCCCTTATCCTTAAGTCGTTTTTTAAGCCCCTTATCCTGGGTTGCAACAATTGTCTTTTCGTCGGCAAAAGCAAGGATAAGGTCATCTACTATGATATGTTTTTGGGAATTGGCAGGAGTATATAAGCTTTTTTGTTTTTCATGAGGAAAAGAAATGACTTTCACTCCTTTTTTTTTAATCAGCTGAAATGCAAGTTTTGCAGCAAGTTTTTCTTTTCCATTGCCTGTTTTGGTGATATTTTCCAGCTCATCAAGGCTTTTTTCAAGCACAATCACTTCATAGGGTTCATCGATTATCCGTTCAAGCTCCCTGAATATATCTACATTCACTGTGAAAGGTATGAGGAGGAAGTTTGTGTCAAGTATTATTTTGAGCATCTATCTCCCTCTTTTTTTTATTTAATTTTAAAAAACTCTTATCAGATACAACTTTTATGCCCAATGTTTTCTCAGCATCAACCCTTGCTCTGCCGGCTACGTTGCCTCCTTCTTTTGCAGCATCAAGGTTTTCATTAAATCCTTTAGCATCCTTTTTCCTTGTGGCTTCTGTAGAAAGCCTTTCACCAAGCATTGAGAAAATTAGCTCAAGATCAGTCATATGGTCTCGAAGATTCTGATTTTTATGCTTTGGATCAAGACCTTTGACTTTCTTATGCTTTTTTATAGGTATTCCGAATATAGCCTTTGAAATTTCATTAGTAAGAATGGCAAAATCATTAGATTGGTTGATGCCACGATTTTTCCACTCATCTGTCAAATCTTGTCTTATTGCAATACCTCGAAGTCGTTTATCGATCCAGTCTTTAGGATAACCTTTGAGTTCATAGTATTCTTTTATCCTGTCCTGTCCAAGTTCAGGGTTTTCAATTTCCTGGACTCTTTCATAACCAACTTGAGCCAACCACTGTTTGAAAGGTTCTGCTTTAGGAGATGGTATTGACTGGATAATCCTAAACATGTTTTTGGTATTGGCACAGTCTGTTTTCCTTAATTTACCATCTTCAGCTTGAAGTTTCAACTGTACGATTTTTTCGTACGGTTCAAATCCCTCTGTTGCAAGTTTGGTCTTCAGGTCTGACCAATACCGTTTGGGAATAGTACTGGCTTCTAGGGCATTGATAACATCTATAATAGAGAAATACCATTCTTCATTGAACCATTTTCTTCTGATTTTCTTATCCTGAAATACGACTAACTTATTTTTTTCATCCATTTCAATATGATTATACTGTTTTTGTATAAATACCTTATGCGTGTTTGTCCAGTGGTATGTGGAAACGGAGCAGAGTATAAAAAGATTTATAATGTGTGAAAAAATATATTTATTGTTATAAATAATAATCTGCTACATTTAAGACTACTGAAGGTGATAATTAATGAAATTATGGCATGGACTATTACTCCTTTTATTGATAACACTTCTTAGCTCATGTGATGGAGCTGATATTAATGCATCAATAATCTATAATGATCAATATGGTATGGCTTGCAGCAAAATTGAATTGCCATGCAGTGACTTTAAAATGTTTGACAAAAATGATGGATCAAGCACTTATGATGAATTTGAAATACCAGTTGACAAGCAGACAAAATGGACGAGTGATGTCAAGGCCAATTTTGATAGATATATGGAAGAAGATTCATGTAGTTGTCTTGAACCTGAAATTGATGATGGAAATACAATAATCAAGGTCACTTATTGGGAAAAAAAACGACACTTTTGGAATGACGGAGAAAGTGATGTGCGAAGAAATCAATACATTGAAAATAGTAAAAAAAATACCAGGAATGCAATTTTGGCTTTGCTTAATCCAGATGTCATTTTTGGTCCATATAACGCACTTTATCTTGATAAAAAAACAACTAGGTGCAGTGAAGGATATTTTGAGGCAGAAGAAACTGAGGAGTATTTTATTAAAGGTCCTACATATCTCTGTGTATTTGAGGGTATAGCAGAAGGTATTGATTCTCCGACATCAGAGGAATATTGTCCTGAACCATTTGATACTCATCTATCATATCCGTTTGATTATATCTCAGTTGATTATACATGTGATATTTCTCAGGTTGATTATACTCAATGTGTATATGATAGATCAGAAACAATGACTGAACAGGAGGCAAGGACTGAATGTAGACATCTTGCACCAAAAGAGTGCCCGATTGACCTTGATACTGTTCGGTGTTATGATGGTTTTGAAGTTGACAGGATGAATTCTGAACCTAGCTGGGATTCACAGCAAGGCAGAAATGGCTGCAGTTATGCATGTAAATTTACAAAATTAGATGAAGATGAGGTCTGGCCATGCAAGGAAGAGGGATATGTTCGTCAAGAGCCAATGAGCTCCAATATCCAGGAGATAAGATGCACTCCAAAAAATATTCGAGATAGGCTTGAATGCGGAAGATACTATACAAGACAGCATCCAAGTGGCGATCAATATCTCTATAATGAGTTGCCAAATTATTGCAGAACAGAGGATTGTTATGTGTGTTGGTATGACCAAAAACAGGCTGATGAAGACATTCAATACCTTAAAGACCTTGGATGTGAAAATATTGAACAGAATTATGAATTCAATTCATATTATACAGATTGTCCCTATTATAAGTGTTTATCCCGTAATTTTATTGGATGTGCTCTTGATAATTATGATTATGAACTGAGTTTGGGCGGTGTTTTTGCGCATGGTGCGAGGTGTACGTATGATTTATCCAAGTTTCCATGTGGTGAGTGGATGAGTGGGATGAGTGGGATTATGAATCTGTACATGTGGCCCGGGATTATGTGATATGTGATGTAGCGGATGCTGAAGAAACTGATGAATTTGCTTACGTGCCAATTGAAGATAGTGTAAGATGCGCTGAAGGCTATGAGGAGATTCAGGTCAAAGATAAAGCATATTACCAAATTGACGAGGATGAATATATTTGCAGGTCAAAGAGGCAATTGCCAATGGAAGCCTTGTGTTCTCCTGATACGCATTCATACACTTTTATGAATTATCCTGAGGATTATGTTGGCTATGTATGTAATTATGGTGAGATTGATCCAGGCATTTGCCCTTATGGTGAATGCAATTCATTATACGGATATGTAGAGGATACCGATTATATATCAAGTGACTGTGATATTGCATGTATGCCTGAAGATGCACCTTTAACAAAAAGTAAAAACTGGCCATGTAGTTATGGGTATTCAACCTATCTTGAATTGCCATATTCATCTTTCACAAGAACTGAAACTTCAAAAATGTCAGTGTTTATCAAATGTACACCAGATTTAAAAATAATTGATATCTATGAGGGAAAGACTGATCTGGATTGTGATGAGATTGAATTTGACTGCCTGAGTTTCAGGGATATCGCTACAGGAAAGGAGAACAATGCACTTGGAGGTTCTGGCCAATACTATGTTAATAGAAAGCTTGAAACACCAATCAAGTATTTTGATTCAATGAAATATGCAATATATGAACTTGATGAAGAAAATCCTTGTTTATGCTTTTATCCTATTTTTGAGGAGGATGGTAAATTGAAGGAGTATTCCTTATGGAGCAAAAATATCCTTTATCCTTGGAATGAGATGCAAATACTTGAAATCCTGGGACTAGATTATGACGACATCGGATATAATCCTTGCCCAGACTCTTATGAACCTTTTTATCCAGGGAATGACAAAATTTATGGATTTGATCCAACTGATTTTGGACCAACTTTAGTTAAAGATTTTGAAGGTGCTTTAGTGACCTGCGATGGTTTGGATGATTGTATCATTTGCAGGAGAAGTCTTGATATAGGAATTGACAAAGGTGCTGGAATTAGTGCAGATTCATGTAGTGTTGGTCTGTCCTCTAAAAATGCACAAGTAATCATTGGTAGTGGTTATGGTCAGGATATGGGACGGAGAGTTCTGGTTGATGTGTTATATGGTGGGATAATTGAAAAAGATTCTGAAGATGTTAGGTGTTTTGATTCCCATTATTTGACTTATGCGAGTGAAGAAAGTGATATTGATGGTTATTATAAAGACTGCAAAAGAAAATACAAGCACATATGTTCAGCATTTTTGCCATCCGCAACATACAATTGTGATTTTGTGGAGTCGTATAATTGCGAAGGAGGACAATCCTGTTATTACTGCCGGAATTTGCCTGAAAATTATTTTGCATCAGGTTTTGATGCAGAGAATATTCGTTTAGCATAATTTTTCCTGAAGATATACCAAGATAAAAAGATTCAAAAAGAATATTTGTATTAAGGTATTTTTGGAATTAATGAGGTTATTATATGAAGATAGTACTGGAATTTTCAATTGCATGCCTACTATTTCTAATTTTGACTTCATGTGCAGGATCTGGGGAGGAAATTGCCACTGAAGATCTTCCTTTGCCAGAGGTGGAAGCGGGAAGATGCGGGGCTTATACTTTTGAATTGACAAAGGAAGACTTGGCAGATCGACCTAATCTGAGGTATTGCACAGAAGAATTCAATCTTGAGGAGAACATTGATGACTGCCTGATCTGTGTCAACGATGAATCATTTGATATGAGATGCTATGGAGAAGGAGGTGCAAATTTTTTGAATCCATTTGGTGATAATGTCCATTATGATTGTATATTCACATGCGAAAACATTGATTTTGATGACCCAAATCTGGATATTGATTATTATGATGATCCTAATAATTGCGAGAGCAGTGTTTGTCCCTTAAGCACTGAAAAGCTGAAAATTTATCTTGATAGCGGTAAGGAAATATGTGGTGAGGGCTTTATTCTGGATGAAGCCAATTCAGAGTATGACAGATATAAGATTTATACTAGGGATGATGGACATGGAGGGCAGATCCCTAATATTGATGGGTGGCCATGCAGATATTCTTGCATGCTTGCAAGTCCACCAAAAGCGTCTTTGCCAAGTTGGCCATGTCCAGAAGGATATGAATGGATAGGTGATATGCCAATTAATATATATGGTGATCCTAAAGGAAGAATGGGTGTTGGTGTAGTATGCGGTAAGAGAAGGCCAAGAGGCACTTTGGATAATCAGCCAGTTGATATTGAGAAAGCAGGTATTGATGGCGAAAGAGTAGTCTTGGCTTAAAATATTTGATTTGCATTAATAGAATCTATCAACAATTCCTTTCATTTTTTTAGCATCCTCAAATGGGTCCGGAGCTTCGCAGACAATTGTGCAGTCCTTTTTCTGAATTTTTAATTCTTGAGCCAACCTCTTGAATGCTTTCTCATCAATAGGAATATGCCTTTTCTCTCCTTTTTCAGTGAATTCCACACCTGAGAAATGTGCGTGGAAAGAAGTCGGAAGCATTGACACTGTCTTTTTGTAATCAATTTTACCATCCCTTGCCAACAGATGGCAGAAATCTATTGTTATGCCGCACCGAATTTCTTTCTGCAGTCTCAGTATCTCTATCAATGTTCCAAAACAAGCCTTTTTTCCTGCTGTTTCAGGACATAGGACAACATCCCAATTGTGTTCCCTAGTTTTGCCCATAAGATCAAGAATTTGTGTTTTTATCAATTGATACACTTCTTCCTTGTCTCTTTTTGTATAGTAGCCAGGATGAAATACAATATTTTTTGCACCAAGGTGATGTCCTCGTTCACATGCAAGAAGGATTCTTTCTTTTGATGCACTCACTTTTTTTTCTTCAGCAGATGAAAGGTTGATATAGTAGCTTGCGTGGACACTTAGGATGAGCCCCAGTTCTTTGGCATATTCACCAATTCTTTTGGCAATATCATTTTTCATGTAGACATGTCTGACAAATTCAATCTCCTGTCCGGATAACCCTGAGTCTTTTATCTGTCTGAGAGATTCATACGGGTCAGAAGCGATGTTGCCGGCTGTGAGAATTCTTATTGGCATTTTCCTATAGAAAAGGAAAAGTAATTTTATAGTTATTTATTTAAGAAAACATCAGAATGTTTTTGTGATGGGATTGGAAAAAACTGGGATAACTCATTATTCATCCTTCACTTCTTTCTGTATAAAGAATTTTGAGAACCTTGCAGTTATGGATGCAAGCACAATAGAATATATCATGAACAGAACCATCAATGTCAGTATGCTTTCAGTGCCAGGCAGCTCAATCAGAAGAATCTGTGTTTTTTCTCTGACACCATTGTTCAATACAATCTTTGATATTGTTTCTTTGCTTAATGTGAATGCGACTACAGCAACTGCAATGCCTTTAGTGCAGTTCAATGCCATGAATATTTTTTCCCTGATATTGATATTTTCCTGAAGATGTGCTATGTAGATTGCCAGGAACCTAAGGATTATCAGGATCCCGAACAGAGCAACTGATTTTGCAAAAAAGTCAAATGTTATAGAAATCTCTACAATGAATCCGACAAGTATGAAGACAAGGATCTCCAAAGAATTTGCAAGCATAGAAGAGAATTCCTGCAGTACCTCTTTTTCTTTGACATAGAAGTTGCCAAAAAAAACACCAAGCACAGATACTGCCAAGACACCATTGCCTGCAAGGTTTTCAGCCAAAATATATGTGGCCAGTGCTGCTGTGATCAGGATGAGCGGAGAGAGTTTTTCTGAATAGTGTTTTTTCATGAACCTGAAGACAAACAGGCCTATGACGACACCAGTCCCGACTCCTGTAATTATCTGCTGCATAAAGGGCAGGATCTGTTCAATAAATGAGGGGAAGAGTCCGGTATTAAGTTCCATCAGGTCCAGGATGATGAACGGGATCAAGACCATCAAAGGAGTATTCAGGACTGATTCAAGCTTAAGAAGTTCAATCACCTTATTAGAACTGCTCTTGAATAGGGTCAGGACACTTGCCGGATCAGTCCCAGCCATGACAGTAGCAAAGATAAAGCACAGAAGGATGTTATTTATATTGAAAATAAAGGATGTGGCAACACTTAAGAAAAGAAAATTCAATATGAGAAAACTAATGACCAGTCTGAGCGCATAGAGCGATAGTGTGTCCAGTTCTTTTAGCTTGAACCTGCTTGAGCCGTCAAACACTATCATGACCAATGTAAGGACTGAAATGGAAAGCAGGAAAGTATGTTCAAAATTGAAGAGCGGATTTCCATTGTAGCTGAGTTTAGCAAGGCCTATACCTGCAAGCACAAGGATGAGCATATTAGGTATCCTAAGCTTTTTTGAGATTATGCCACAGATAAGACCTATCAGAAGTACTAGGGTTATATCTGTCAGATATTGCAGCGGATTCATAGGTTACCTCTTTTTATTGAGTAGATATAAGATTAGAGATATATAAAGTTTTCTTAGTGATGATTTTTTAGAAAAGAAAGAAAAGAAAAAAACCAATGCAATCTAGACGCAGGCTCCGCCTGTGCATGTGGTTGTTGTGTTTGCAACACAGCTGACTGTTTGGTTCAATGGAAATACACCAATGCAATAGAACTCAACCAGATAGTCGCCAACGCAGAAATCCGGGAAACTGTATGCATCACCCCATCTATATCCGCTAGCTGTTCCAGCTGTTGTATAGACGATACCACCATCTGTGTCGCTGCATGAATTATCAACTACACATTGTCCACCAGAACAATAAAATGGTGATTCGCAATTTTCAACTAATTCAGGTGTAACAGTGTTATCACACTCTCCGCTTTCACAAAAATAATCTGTTAGATCCCTATAGACAGTATCACCATTGCAGTAGTTGGCTCCGTATGTATCAGTTCCACAACTCTGCTGCTGGCTTTGCTCATAATCACCTGAACAATAATATTCCATCACATTGCCTGAATCAACACAATAATCATTATTACTGTAAGGATTATCATTGTAGTATCCTGATGTTGTGCCAAATGTCAAAGGATAATTCCCTCCATCTGTATCACTGCATGAGTCAGGGTAGCCACAGTCTTGCGGACAGTTTCCCTGTGTCTCCGGACCTTCACATACTCCATCACCGCAGTCAGTCTCATCAGTGTCTGCCGGGCCAGTGCATCCGCCGTCATTAGTGTCAGTATCTCCATCACCGTCATTGTCTGTGCCGTCATCACACTCAACACCGGAATCTGTCTCAGTCTTGTCATTCTTGCTGGAGCAACCAGGATCGTTTGGATAATCTGTATATCCATCACCATCATTGTCTGTCCCATCTTTGCACGCCGTAACTGCCCGTTCTGTGGGTTTTGATATTGCGAAAACAGCTAAAACTACTAATGCAAATACTGCAGCAGATATTATCGCTATTCTAGCTTTTTTATCCATCTTATTTTTCCTCCAAAACAAATTTTATATTTTTTTGGTAAACAAATATGGTATTTAAAATTATGTCACCCAAAGCTGATAATGAAAAATTATAATTGTTATTGATAATAGTGAAATTTATGGAAAACATTTGTTCTTTAAGAACAATATTTTACTTCTTCTCTTTATACTTATACAGCATCTTAAAATATTTCTCTCCAAACTAAATCTTTTTATAATAAATCAGATTCACAAGCATTGGTTTCAGATAATGGCAGAAAAATTTGATTTTTTAGAAGAGCTTAAAAAAGGGCTTCTACCTGATACATCAATACTTAAGAAGATAGACTCATTTGTCGATGCTCTTAACAAGCACTTAAAAAAGCAAAAAATAGTGGCAACATGTGTTCCGGGTGGTTCTGTGGCAAAAGGGACTTTTCTTAAGGATGATTATGATGTTGACCTTTTTGTTAAGTTTGATTTTGAAAAATATAAAGATAAGGATATTTCTAAATTTCTTGAAAATGTATTATCTAATTACAAAAGCCTGGAAAAGCTGCATGGTTCACGTGATTATTTTCAGGTGCTGGTCAGTGATATCACTTATGAGCTTGTGCCTGTGATAGATATATGTGACCCAAAGGAAGCATTGAATGTCACTGATATGAGCCCTATGCATGTCACCTGGGTGAAAAAAAATATCAGGGAAGGTATGCAGGATGATATCAGGCTTACAAAAAAATTCTGTAAGGGAATAGGTGTATATGGTGCTGAATCATACATAAGCGGATTTTCAGGTCATGTCATAGACATTCTTATACTGAATTATGGTTCCTTTCTGGAGTTACTCGAAAAAGCAGCTCTTTGGAAGCCAAAGGTGATAATTGATGTTGAGAAGCATTATAAAAAAAATGAGGTCCTTTTTGAACTGAACAGGTCAAAGACTCTTGGTCCGTTGGTAGTTGTCGATCCGGTGCTGCAAAACAGGAATGCATCAGCTGCCTTGAGTCTTGAGAAATTTGATATATTTCGTAAAAAGGCAAAGGAATTCATGAAAAATCCTTCAAGGGATTTCTTTTTTAGAGAGATAGTCACGCCGGATTCTCTGAACAAGAAGGCAGGCAAAAATATTGTGATAGCATTTGGTGCAGATCCCGGCAAAGGCAAGGTGGATGTGCTTGGTTCGAAGCTCCTCAAGGCATTTGATCATATATTGGTTGCATTCCAAAAAAATGATTTTCTTGTAAAAGAGTCAGGCTGGGAATGGGATAAGAAAGACAGTGCACTTTTTTGGTTCATTATTGATCCTAAACCCTTGGAAGCAGTAGAAGAAATACTGGGTCCTCCTGAAAAAATCAAAGAACATGCAGCAGCATTCAGCAAGAAATACAAGGATGTATTTACAGAGAGGGGAAAGCTTCATGCCAGGATTAGAAGGAAATATACAAAAGCAGAGCAATTGGCAGAAAACATACTAAAGGATAAGTATGTGAAGCAAAGGACAAAGGACATAGAACTTGTGCATTAGTCAGGTTGTCACCAGATTGTCTGTTGATGCGTGGCTTGGATTCATGCAGTCTTCTCTCTCATTAAGGTATTCTCGAGGTATCCTGGTGCAGCATGCAATTCTTGAGTTTCCCATATCGTTTTGATCAGATAATACTAAGCCCTCAGTAGGCATTTTATTAAAATATGATGGATCAACATGATTCTTAGGAATTATTGCACATTCCTTTTTTATGCAAGATATCATGTTTTGGAGGTCATCCAGTTCAGTGCATGTGTGAGGATATTTTTTTTGAGTATATGCATAATATCCTAAATTGAACATATCTCTCACCATAGATACCTGGACAGGATTGAACCTGAGGTCATTGTCCCTATAACCATACCCCATTACGTCTTTCTCGCAAGGGCTGTACCTGTTCTTCCAATCAGAATAATGATTTTGGCATTGCATATCATAGAGTGTACCATCCAATAGTTCGCATTGACCTCCAACAGTATTTTCCCATAATGGACAGACTGTACCTTTTGGGAAATCATCATGCAGATCATCAGGGATTTCAGGAATATAGAAATCAAAATAAGGAAATATTAAATTATTATGTGTCTCAGAGTCATATTGATAACTACTTTTTGTTTGCTCTGGATCGTTTGAATAACCAAACCAATTGGTATGCCCAAAATGCAGTTCATGCCCTAATTCGTGCAGCAGGACTTTTTGATTATGCTTGTATCCGATTTTCATATTAATGAAACTAATAATATTTGGACCACTGGTAATTTCGGGGTGATTTTCTTTCTTGAATTTTGCTCCAACTCCACTAGCACCTCTTGTAGTATGCCTATTTATGAACTGAATATAGATAGTGTTATATGAATTTTCCACACACGGCTGGCTTATCACCACAGATTTAGCCTCTTCATCGAATACCCCATCTCCGTAAATATAGCAAAGATCATATCTTTCATTATCGATTGTCGATGGCCCTCCGTCGGATTTATCTGTGTTCCAAAGAGATGTGATCCTGTATTTATGGGTGTTTTCATTGAAAGGCTTCACTGTTGCTAAAAATTCTGCAAACATTTTTACATCTTCCTCAAATTTTCCCTCACGATCTTCACCAGTAAGTTCTTTGGTAAGATAATTGCAGGGTGTCACTATTATATGTAGTTTCAGGTTCTCTCCTTCGACAAGCGGCGGATGCCTGGCAGGATCATATAGTTCCCCACCATAAAAGTGTACGCAACCTTCATTTTGAGTCTCATAGGGGTTTTTGTACGAAGCAGTGGGTGTGCTGCCAGTATTTTCTACATTAAGTCTATGATCAAACTCAATATCATTCAGGTCTTCTATGTAATGTCCAGGGTTCTCTGGTTGTTGCACGTCTGTTTCTACAGTTGATTCGGGTGGTACAACATCGCTTTGTTCTGGTGATGCAGCGGGTGTACTACAAGCTATCAAAAAAATCAGGAACAAAATTGTTAAAATAGAGGCATATCTCATAATTATTTATTGATTCATTATTGATATTTAAATTATTCTTTTTCTCAGAATATATGAATCCAAAAATTTTATATACACTACTTTTCTATTATATTTCGGATGCTTAAAAAAGAGAGTAAATACCTGTTTTTGTACATTGCATTAGGTATTGTTGTGATATTTGCTTCGATCGGGGCTGTCTATATACTGTCAATAGAAAAAAGTGCCAATATCGAAAATCCGGCGGATCTTAGTGCTGCTTCTCCGGTCATCAGATATGTTGAGAACTGCCTGATATCAGTTGCAAAATCCGGACTGAATAAGCTTGGTGAACAGGGAAGGATATATCCTTCAGTTTTTCTGGAGTCTGAAGAAGGGATAGTCACATATTTTTATTACAAGGGGAACAACTATTTTCCCGGAAATATTGAGATACTTGAAAAAGAGCTTTCAACATACATTATGCAGAACCTGGGTTATTGCATTGATGATTTTACAGACCTGCCATATTATGTGGATGATGACAAAGAAAAGATGGAATCAAGGGTGAGGTTTTCTGAAAATACAACAGTGCTTGTCACCTATCCCATGACAGCACAGATAGATGGGAATGACATCAGGATCAGTGAATTTTCAGCTGTGCTGGATTTTGATTTTCTCTCAGTCTATGAGCTTACGAGTGCAATCTATGAAAAGACAAAGAATGACCCTGAATGGATAGATATAGATTTTCTTGCTGACCAGGCTTATGAGATAAGACTTATCCGTGTCAGTGAAAATTCTCTGATATATGAAATAATGGATGCAAAAGGTCCTTCTGGCCAGGAATTCAATTATCGGTTTGCCATGAAATATAAAACTTAAGATGTGCATGAAAAAATGAAAGATAAAAAAACATCAATGGTCCTCATGTATGCAGTTGTGACCATTCTGCTGGCTGCTGTATCTGCCCATGCAAAAATCACTTCACTGGTTCCTGACAAAGAATATAGGCCTGAAAATATTATCCAGGTTGAAAACCTAATCAATTCTGAATTAGGGAACAGGATCAAGGTTGCTTTTGAGAATGCGGATTTTGCTGATGATTTTTTCTATGCAGGTATTAATCCGGATAAAATGATCCTTTCTCTTATAAAGGATGGAAAATCGCTCAGATTAGATCTAAACTCTTTTTTGGTGGATGGGTTTCTTATTGATTTTAAGCAGAATTATGATTTTGACAGGATAAGGATATCTATTGTAGAAGGCTCTCCAAATATGGCTTTGGTTGATGTGTCAGGAAGTGAGATAGTGTCGATCACATCACTTGATTTGAATGCCCCATTGATATTTTTTGGCGAAAGTTTTGCAGAAAAGGAAGGAATTTACATATATGAAAAAGCAGTGGATGAAAAACCGGTTTTGCATGTCTCTGTAGAGACTGAAAAGGATGTTGCTGTCCGTAATGGGGTTGAGTTGATTTCAGGAAAGGACTCTTCAATAAAGATGTCTACTGCAACAGTGCTCAATAATGGTTTTCTTCAAAGTAACAGAATTACTCTTATGCAGGCAGATGAATCATCACTTTACAGGTTCAATACTGACAGTGAAGGGAAATTCTATTCTGAAAAATTTGTCAAGGCAGAGGTTTTGCAGGAATCGCAGGCATCAGCAGGGTTCCAGAAAACAAAGATGAAATTCAGTGTTGAAAATTCAGACAAACCTCATTTTGATTCTTCCAGAGTCGATACTGTGCGGAGAGTATTGGGATTGGATATTGCACTTGCACTCAAAAAACTATATAAGCCGTAAAAGCAAAATTTTTTATAGGTTTTTCCTTTTGAAGGTTATATGTTTTCAGGATTCACTTCATGGCTATTGGCAGCCATAACTACGCATAAGATGCTTGCGGTTGTACTTGGTGTGGCGATTGAGACAATAATTGTTCCAATACCATCTCCGATAATACTGATGTTTGCAGGATATGTCCTTATTGATGCACCTACATTTTTTGGAGCTTTTTTTCAGGCATTGTGGATAAGTCTTGTCGCAGGACTTACCCAGACCATAGGAAGCTATTTTGTATTTGGCATTGCATATTATGGCGGCAAACCCCTGATAGACAGATTTGAGAAATTGCATGGTGTGTCGTGGAAAGAGATACTTGATTTCAGGAAAAAATTCGAAAAAAAGAAGAGACAGGAAGTGACTTTAGCAGTCCTCAGGGCACTACCCATCATGCCTCTTTCAGTTATCTCAGGAGTTGCTGGTGTGATCAAGATGGATTTCAGGAAATACACTCTTGCAACATTTATTGGAACCATACCCAGAAACATGATCCTTGCTCTCTTAGGTTGGACACTGAAGGATGCATATGAAGCACTGGCAATGACTATTGATCATATGGAGACAATTGTCTCAATCATATTGGTAATTTTGATCTTGGTGTATATTGTCGCACATAAATATGGGATAATCACAAAAATAAGGAAACACATAATCTGATTTTAGTGACGATGGATAGAAAGGTAATATCAAAATCTTTGCTGATACTGAGAATAACAGTATATATCATTTTTGCAGGGAATGTTATCATTCATAAATCTTTTGCTGGAAACACGATCAGGGCTTTGGGCTTTGGCCTGAACTTTTCTACCATCTTTGTTGCTTTTTTTTTTGCAATGATAGCTTTTGCAGTTTTGTTTGAGATTGGTCTGTTTCTTTTGCAGTTTGGGATATTGTACCTTAATATTGGAATTCGTAAGAAAAAGAATAGCAATTGATTTTTTCTATCTTCTTAAGTTCTTGTCATACATATATGTTCCTAAAAAGATGGATACTGCACCGAACAGCACCAGGAAAATTGTGCTTTCTATCAGTGGATAATGATGCTGGCCTGTCATGAGGTATCTGAAGACATCAACCACATATGTCAGGGGGTTGATGACAAAGAGCCTTTGGACAATCTTTGGCATGGCTGATATAGGGAACATGATGCCTGATAAGAAGAAAAGCAGCAGATTCACCCAGCCTAAGACCTGATTTGCGGTCTTTATGCTTGGAAAAAGTGTTGATAGCCATATTCCGATTGAAAGGAAAAACATTGAAACATAGATGCAGAAAAGGAGAATCAATAAGACTGACAGTATTGTCAGGCTGTCAAAAATCAGCAGGATAACGATGATCATGATAAGATAGTGGATCATGCCCATCATTAGATAAAGTTCAGTCCCAAGAAGGATTGAAAGTCTTGAGATTGGTGCGACAAGGAAAAGCTTGCCAAACCCTTCCCTATCTATGACAAGGTTTGAACCCGTCTGAAGACCAAACAGAGCTAAAAAATAAGCCATCATACCAGCTGAAAGAAATTGTGAATAGCTCTGTCCGTATTTTGAAAAATCAACAAAAGCATCAAAACCTCCTCCCAGAAGAAGGATGAACCCCAGCATGACAAACAGGCTTCCGTAGCCAAGCAGGAATCTCTTAAGTTGATTTTTCTTTTTTCCTTCTCTTCTTGAAACAACCCATGCTTCATAAAGGAGATCCTTCAGATTGATCATTTCAGTTCCTCTCCGCAGTAATGCAAAAAAACATCATCAAGGCTTGGTTTTTTCAATGTTATGGATTTGATTCCAATCTTATTTTTTTTTAAGAGTTCAATCACTTTCTCAATTTTTTGCTCGGATTTTGTTACAAAGATTCTCAGTGTGGAATCGTAGGCTTCTGCCTGACGGACCCATCGCAGTCTCCTGAATATCTCTTCAGCTTTTTTTTCTGCTCTGCTGCTGTTTATCCTGATATCAATGATATCTCCTTTGAGTGAATCTTTAAGCTTATTTAATGGGCCTGTTGTTATCAGCTTTCCCTTATTGATTATTGCAATTTTGTTGCAGAGCTCATCTGCTTCCTGCATGTAGTTTGTTGTGATGATTGTTGTTGTCTTATGGTCCCTGTTGAGTTTCTTTATATAGCTCCAGATCGAATTTCTTGATATGGGGTCAAGCCCGAGTGTAGGTTCATCCAAAAAAAGGATATCAGGATGATTCATGAGGCCTCTGGCAATCTCCACCCTTCTTTTCATCCCTCCTGACAGTTTTGCCACTTCTTTTTTGACAACTTCAGACAGACCGACCAAATCAAGGAGCCGCGTGATTCGTCTTTTCCTCTTTTCTTTAGGTATCTTGTACAGCATACCCTGGTAGTCCAGATTATTGTATGGGTCCATCTCTTCATCAATCACAGATTCCTGGAATACTACACCAATGATCTTTCTTATGTCATTTGGATTTTGCGAAATGTCAAATCCTGCAAGGATGGCCTTTCCTGAGGTTGAAAAAAGCCTTGTTGTGAGCATCGATACCAAGGTTGTCTTGCCTGCACCATTTGGTCCTACAATACCTATGATATCTCCTTTATTGATGTCAAGGCTGAAGTTGTCGACAGCAGTGAAATTTCCGAACCTTTTTGTGAGCTTTTTGATAGAGATATATGCCATATCCAATGAGTTAGAAAATCAGGATATAAAAAAGTTTTGGATGAATTTTTCAAACTAAAGTATGGTTCTGGTTCCAAAGCTTTTTCCGGCATCTTCAAACCTTTTTGAGCCAAAAGAGTCACTAGCCTCAATTATTACCAAGTCAAATTTTTTAAAGTCAATAGGCTTTTTTAGTCTGACGTGATGGATTTTATCATTCAGTTCTTCTCTGTTGAATTGTATTTTTTTGTTTTCAATGTATATGGCTGCCAGAAGTTCAAAAGAATCTGAAGATATGCAGATTTCCAGATTGTAGAATAATTCATTGATATCCTGAACAATTCTTTTCAATCTATCTAATAATGGATAAAACATGACATCATACTTATTCCCTAGAATATCTAGATTTGCTATGTTCTTTTTAAGAGCCATAAGTAGTTCAATTGTTTTTCTTTTTTCATGGTATATAAAGTATGAAATCCCTCAAGATTTATAACCCTGAGGGACTGTTTTGTCTTTGGAATGAACAAAACAGTAAACAAACAATCTTTTCTCCCAAATAAATGCATCGATTTCTGTTAAGAAAATCTTGCAGGATAA
>JAHIYL010000007.1 GCA_018815145.1 Nanobdellota archaeon
AAAATGATTGGTTTATTGATAGGTGTTGGCGCTGTAGTGATAATTGGCGGCTGGCTAATAGGTACTTATAATGGTCTGATAAGGATAAAGAATGAAGTGGAGAATGCATGGGCTCAGATTGATGTCCAGCTGAAAAGAAGATTTGATCTCATCCCTAATCTCATAGAGTCTGTAAAAGGGTATATGAAGCATGAAAAGGATGTCCTGGAGAATGTCACAAAAGCAAGGGCCGCCGTCATGAGCGCAACTACTGTCGACAAGAAAGCACAGGCTTCAAACATGCTTTCATCAACCCTGAAGAGCCTGTTTGCAGTCGCAGAGAACTATCCAAAACTACAGGCAAATGAGAATTTCATGCAGCTCCAGGAAGAACTGACAGGAACCGAGAATAAGATTGCCTATTCAAGGCAGCATTACAATGATTCTGTCATGATGTTCAATACAAAGATACAGCTATTTCCTACAAACATGATTGCAGGAATGTTCAATTTCGCAAAAAAAGACATGTTCTCTGCACCTGATGAAGAGAAACAGAATGTAAAGGTGAAATTCTAATTTTTTTGTTTTTTATTTCAATATTTTTAAATTTTTAAAGTGATAATATGAAACAGAAGCTGTCGAGCTTTGAAGAGGTAAGGAAGAATAATATTCTTTCAAATGTCCTTATATTTGTATTCATAGTCTTTATAGGTATCCTTGGGAGTGTCATTGGACTGATTTATGACAATGTGTATTTCGGACTGGTCCTTTCCCTAATCATAGGAATGATATATTTTGCTGTCATGTATTCATCAGGTGATAAGATTGTCCTTGGACTTTCAGGAGCAAGACAGGTAGAAAAAAGGGATTACCCTCATCTGTTCCACACTGTGGAAGGGCTTGCAGTCGCAGCAGGCATCCCCGCTCCGAAATGCTATGTAATCAATGATTCTGCGCTCAACGCCTTTGCTACAGGGACAAAGCCTGAGAATGCATCAATTACAGTCACTTCAGGTCTTCTTGAAGTCCTTAATCGAGAAGAGCTTGAAGGAGTGGTTGCACATGAGATGAGCCACATAAAGAATCAGGATATTAAGTATATGCTTCTTGTGACAGTACTTATAGGTATCGTGACGTTGCTTGGAGATTTCATGCTCAGATCATTTTTGTGGGGAGGAAAGTCCAGGAAAAGAAACGAGAATGGGGGACAGCTTCAATTGATTTTGATTGTTGTTGGTATTGCTTTTGCCATACTTTCACCTATTGTAACCCAAATAATCAGGATGGCAATATCAAGGAAAAAAGAATATGCAGCAGATGCAAGAGCAGCCATACTTACAAGATATCCTATGGGTCTTGCCAATGCTTTGAAAAAAATAAAAAAAGATCCTGATCCGCTTGTTGACAAGGCAAACAGGGCAACAGCACATCTCTTTATTTCAGAACCATTCAGGAAAGTCTCTAGCCTGTTTGCGACTCACCCACCATTGGATGAGAGGATAAAAAGACTGGAAGCGATGTAGACTACATTATGTAACGTGTCTCATCAATATCTATTCCAGAAATATATTCAACATCGATATCTTCAGGCATTGAATCGCCTTTCTCAAGCGTGAGATATGGCAGGAATGAATTGAGGTCTTTTGCCAGTCTTGTTGTAAGATGGTCTTCACCAAAGTATTTTTCACTGATATCATAGGCAAGTGCCCTTACTTCACTTTCGTCCATATATCCAAGGCTGTGGATGTATTCATGCAGCATCAGATGAAAAAGGAATGGAAGATAGAGTTCAGGGTTTGAATGCTCAACTTTTACCAGGGCTTTTCTGTTGAGTACTATAGTATTTGCATTAAGAGAATAATATGCTCCTAGAAATCCTTTGTTATAGAGACCTAGGTCAGACAGCCCTACAAGAAGACCAGCCTGCAGATATCCAAAATACTCTTTTGCTATCTTCTTTACCAGCCGATATATCTCCTGAATAGACTGTGCATTGTCCAGAATCTCCTGATAATCCATGGAATTGTAGCAAAGATACATATTTTTATACTTTTTTTTCTGAAAAATAGGTAAATCATGGGGTTATACTCATTCTTATGGGATATCGTAGGTGCAGATAGACCACTGGACCGAACAGGATTTCAATAAATCACTGAACAGAGCTGAATCGAAGAATCCATCTTTTGCTGTCATGACTGACTGAATATGTAGGATGATCAAATATAAAATACATGTGCCAAGAAACATCAAGACAGATTCTTTAATTTTGTTTTTGAATATTTTCTTAATTATGTGCATCACAAAAGTGCAATTCCTAATATGATAATTATTCCAAGATTCTGGCTTCCATGATAAGAAACAGAGGCAGCTATGGAAAGTGCAATATATAGGAATGCAAACATATAAGAGCTAAGTAACCTGATAGAATCACTATCGTCATTTTACCATGCAAATTCATATTTAATGTATTCTTAAATTTCATCATATATGGTTGATTTGTAGGTATGGATCTTTAGGATTATTCTTTCATCAGGTCAAGTGCAATTTTTACCCTTCTGACAAGATCTTTTATATCAAATGGTTTTGTTATGTAATCACTCACATTGACATCTTCCAGAATTTCTTTTCCCAGATCAGCCATCTTAATCACTGTCACAAATATAATCTTAATATTTTTTGTTTTTGGATTTTTTCTTATTCTGTCACGGACCTGCCTTCCTGTAAGCCCTGGCATCATCATATCAAGAAGAATAAGATCTGGTTTTGTTTTCTTGAGCTTTTCAAGTGCTTCTGCACCATTATTTGCTGTGATTACATTAAAATTTTCAGCTTCAAGAACAGCCTTCAGAAGTTCAACAATCTCGTACTCATCATCAACTACAAAAATATTTTTTTTCAAGCCAATCGTAATAAATCTATTTGATATATAAATTTTTTTGCAGATCAAATGGGTAATAAAAACATATTCTTACAGATAAATAAATGGATATTTGCAGTGGATCTGAATTTTTTTATTATGCCTGAGGCTGCCTGTTTGCAATGATGTTCTTCGCATGGCTGTACTCAGCATTACTTATCATGCCGCTCTTCTTGAGCCTGTCAAGCATGAATATCTGTTTTGACAGTCTTTCATCTTTCAACTGAAAAACCACCTCCCCATTGCATATAAGACATTTTGGATATTTAAATGTATGTGAAAAGTCAAAAAAGGAAAGAGTATATATTTGAAAAATCAGCTTTCTTCTGATGGATTTACACATTGCACTTTTGCAGGATCGCAGATTGCATTTGCTCCAAAAGACTCTTTGCATTCTACGCTTTCTACCCAGCAGGTATAGGTTCTGGCATTGCATCTTGGAATTATTTTAGTAGTCCCGCTGCATTTAGGTTTTCCCTTTGAGATATGACATTCATTATCATAATAGCATTCCTTTGTTTCAGGTATCTTGTCACAATCATCTTCTCCCCAACCATAGCCGTCTTTGCATTCACAATTACCGCTTTCTTTATTGAAATATGCATTCTTGAATTCATTACAGTATGTAGGGTCCAAACATTCATGAGTGTGTGTATCATAGAAATGTCCTTTATCACAATATTGTGTATTACCCAGTAATCTTGTTCTACCTCTTTCTTCTTCAACTTTTTTCCAATCATCGACTTGAGAAATAAGTTCATTGTCAAATTCTTTTTGCGACAGACAATTTCCCCACGTCAAGAATGTCCTTTTAAAATAAGGTTTGTCTGGCGGACAGTTTTTTTTGTCTCCAAACAATCTTGCCCGTTGAATAAGAAGAAATGCTTTCTCTTCTTCAGGTATTGTTCCCTGCAACCTAATGCCAACAAAATCAGCTAATCCAAATGCATCCACACAGACACCACCTAGTCCACCTATTTTGTATGGTTTGTCAGATGGACACATTGGCCAGGTTCCAAGTATTTTTGCAGTCATAGTAATCTTGATTGAGACCATCAAGTCTTCCATCATCTTTTCAAGAGAATCACAGCTTGAAAGCAAGAGTAGTGAACAGAGCATTAATGCAAAGATTATCTTTTTTTTAATTGGAATTCACCCTCAAATATGTATCATAAAAAAATCAACTATAAATATTTTTGGAAAAATTATTAAATCACTGTCAATTCGGTTAATTTTCAATGTACATACCAAAACGATATGGTCAATCAAAGACTGCAAGCTGCCCTTTTTGCGGTAAACCTGCAATTGCAAGAAACAGGCAGGGGCTTAATGTATGCACAGAGCATAAGGATAAGGAGCTTCCGCTGATAAGATGCGTCTGCGGTTCTGTTCTTGAGATAAAGGCAGGTAAGTACGGCCCATATTTCAACTGCATTAATTGCGGGAACATCAACCTCAAGAAAGGCCTGGAGATGATGGAGATGCAAAAGTCAGGAAGGCCAAAATTGCAGAAAGATGAGTCAAAACCTGAGATAAAAGAGGAAGGAAAATACCCAGGATTTGACTATGGGATCGACTGACGCAATTTTTTCCCGCAAAGTTTTAATACTACTGCAGCAATAGATGATTTCTTATGATATTACTTAACATATTATTTTTCATAATCTCCTGTGCAGTCCTTGTCAAGAGCGCGGATTTCCTTCTCAAAAGCCTTATCAAGATATCTTCTTTCTTGAAGGTACATGAGTTTACCATAGGATTTATTCTGATGTCAGTCTCAACCTCTCTTCCAGAACTTTCAGTGGGCATCATCTCAGGAATTAACAAAGAACCATCTTTGGCATTGGGGACTGCGATAGGTTCGATAATAATCAATCTTACACTGGTAATAGGCATTGTGACATTGCTTGCCCGCAAAATCAAAATAAGGAGCAGCATCGTTAGAAAAGACCTGGTCTATATGGTCATGATTGCGGCATCACCTGTAATATTGATGGTGGATCATCTGGTATGGAATTTCTTTGGAATTGATGCAGTCCCTGGGCTTTCGAGAGTTGACGGCATAACATTGCTTATGATCTTTGCACTCTATATGCTCAATATCCTGGTCCAGGAAAAGAAGGTGCATTCAAAGGCAAATAAAGACAGGATCTCGAAAAAGGAGGTATTTAAGCACATTTTATTCTTTTTAGGGAGCCTTGTACTGCTGTTGATATCTGCCCAATATACTGTTGAATATGCAGGGAACATTTCCTTGGATTTAGGTATATCAAGACTGATGATGGGACTATTGATAGTGGCATTGGGGACAAGCCTTCCTGAATTGGTTTTCCAACTCAATGCTGTCATGCGGCATTATGAAGATATGGCAATAGGTGATCTTATTGGAAGTGTCATAAACAATGCGACACTTGTCCTTGGGGTTACAGCCATCATCCATCCTATCACCGGAAATCTTGCGATGTTTATTTCAAGCAGCCTTTTCATGATGATTGTGACATTCATCTTCCTTACTTTTGCTGAATCAGGCAAAGAACTGACATGGAGAGAGGGCATGAGCCTCATTTTCCTATATTTATTCTTTATAATGGGAGAACTATTCCTGAGAAATGTGAAGTTCTGATTTTTCAGGCTTTTTTCACATGCTTGAAGAAGTTTTTCCTGTATCTTAAGGGAGAATCATATTTTTCTGCAAGTAGTGTGTATTCAGTAATGATATTTTTTACAGATGGACAAGGCAGGTTCTTTAGATGATTGAATATGCCAGGGTTTTCTACTGCTGCTCTGCCTATCATGACTCCTTCAATCCCTTGCTTTTCCATGTGTTCAATCTGCTCCTTTGTTCTGATGTCACCATTGGCAATGATGATTTTTCCAGTCTTCACACATTCAGAATAGACTGAAAAATCAGCCGGCACATCATATGACTCCTGCCCATGCCTGGCATGCACAATGAAAAAATCTGCATCAACACTCTTAATAATATTGAGATATGCTTTTTTTTCTTTTTCATACCTGTTCAGCCCGAGCCTAAGCTTTATTGATATTGGGTATTTATGTTTCCTGAAAATCTTCACTATGCTTTGTGTCTTTTTGATTCTTTTGATCATGGCAGCTCCAAGGCCAAGATTGATGATTTCCGGGTCAGGACACCCTATGTTGAGATTAAAGCCGGAAAAACCAGGCTCTGGCGAAAAACATTTTAGAAAAGTCTCAAAAGATTCTTCTTTTGAGCCTATCAACTGGATTATTATAGGGGTTTTGTCATAGGATTTTATTCTTGAGAGTGCATTACTATTTTTCCTTCCGAGACTGGTGACCTTTATCATCTCAGTAAATGTCAGGTCGGCACCATGCCTGTGACAGATAGTCCGGAAAACTGAATCTGTTATGTCCTGCAAAGGAGCAAGGTAAAATTTCATTTTATTTCTGTTTTAGGAGAGATATTTCACAGGACTGCCCATAATTCAGATGGCAGCACGGATAATGCCTTCCAGACCTTTTGCAATCATCTCTATTGAGACTGCAGTCAAAAATAGTCCGAGGATCCTTGATGTTATGTTGATGAGTTTGACATTAATTCTGTCTATGAAGATGGAAAATAACATAAAGACGATCCCTACAAGGATGAAACCAACGATGAGGTTAATCAGGACAATGGTTTTTCCCATCTCAAATGTCTTTAATGTAACAAATGAGATTACACCAGGGCCAGTGAGCATCGGTGTGGCAATTATTGTGATAAGCCCATCTATGCTGCTGTCAGATTTTTTGTTATTTTCGTCTTTTGGCCGCACCATGCTTAGGCCAAGAAGGAAAAGGACAACACCGCCGGCTACACGAAAAGAATCAAGGCTGATCCCAAACATATCAAAAATATATTTTCCAAGGAGGACCATGATGAATGCAATGGAAAAGGCAGTGATCACTGCTTTAAGGGCAATTATCTTTACATTCATCTTTTTGTTGTGGGCCTGCAAAAGAAAAGGAACCGAGGAGAGAGGATTGAGAAGAGCAAAAAGCTGGAAAACAAGTCCGAAATATACCATGTTGAAACATGCAACAACAGCTTTGTATAAAATCTTTTCTGTTTTAGATAAGCACATCTTTCATGCCTGACTGCATGGATGACAGACTATTTCCAAAATTATTTATACTATATCAGAAATTTCCTTAGTAGATGAAGATCAAAGACATTCCTGAAGAGAACCGGCCACGTGAAAGATTTTTGAAGAACGGCCCTGATGCACTGAGTGATGCAGAGCTTCTTGCAGTTCTTCTCGGCAACGGGACAAAAAATGAGAATGTTATCGATATGGCTAATCGCCTGCTTTCTGCTTACGGAATTGCAAGCCTCAGCAGCCTGTCTTTCAGTGAACTGATGGAGATTAAGGGTATTGGAAAAGCCAAAGCAATGCAGATAAAGGCAGCTTTTGAACTCACAAACCGGGTGAAGCAGGAGAAAAAGACTTACATCAATAATGCCTCAGATGTGTTTGCACTCTTCAGGCTAAGGCTAACTAAAAAGAAAAAAGAGAACTTCATTGTCCTGATGCTGGATTCAAAGAATAAGGTGATAGGAGAAGAGATAGTGTCTGTTGGCATACTTGATTCTGCAATAATCCATCCCCGGGAAATCTTCAACCCTGCAATAAAAAACTCTGCATCAAAGATAATACTTGTCCACAACCATCCATCAGGTGACAGTACACCATCCAGTGAAGATATTGAGATAACAGAAAAATTGATTGAAGCAGGAAATCTTCTCAGCATAACAGTCCTTGACCACGTGATAATAGGCGAAGGATTTTGGAGCTATCGGCAAGACAGATAGAAGGCCATATATGAAGATTTCGTTTCAATATTTTTCTATACATCAATTTTTTTAAATAACAATCTTTTCATGACTACTTACTATGTCA
>JAHIYL010000008.1 GCA_018815145.1 Nanobdellota archaeon
TGCAATGCCCTGGAGACCGGCCAGAATTTCAAGAGTTCGATAGTGAGCAAGGCTTACAGTGATTTCTATTACAACAACATTGATAGGATATATCGGCATACATTTGTGGATGCAGCAGGTCTCGGTGATTTATTTGTGACTACCATGTCTGAACATTCGCGAAACCAGAGATTCGGCTTTCTTCTTGGCTGCGGAAAAAGCATTCAAGAGGCAAAAATTGAGATAGGCCAGACTATTGAAGGGTGGGACAATATCAGCCGTTTCCTTGAAAAGAAGCATGTGCCTGACCATATCATAGATGAGAATCTTCTGCATGTATTCAGGAATATATCAGAGGAGACTCCGGACAAAGGTAGACTGTTTACTCTTCTCAGGGATTACCTGGGAAAGATCAAGATTAAGGCAATTGTCACAGACTGGGGCGGAGTCCTTACAAAAGATCTCTATGTAGGGAAGGCTGCAAAGCTGCTTGCTGATAAATACGGCCTGGATGCAGGAAAGTTGGCAGCATATCTTGATAGGACTGAAAAGAGACTTCTCAGGGGTGAGGAGACTTTTGAAGATTATTATCACCGTGTAAACAGGTTCGGTTTCAGTCTCGAAGAATTCAGGGATGCATATCAGAACGCATACACCAAGAACCAGGAAATGGTTGAACTGCTGATTCGCTTCAGGAAAAAAATGAAAGTGTATATCCTTTCAAATAACTATGATTTTCTTATGATGAAGATGAAAAAAGACTATGGAGGCATATGTGATGATATGTTCTTTTCAAATGAGATAGGTGCAATCAAACCAGATACAAAGATATTCATGGCTTTGCTGGAGAAGACACGCCTCCGGCCGCAGCAATGCATCTTCATCGATGATGTTGAAGAGAATATTGATGCTGCAAGAGAACTGAATTTCAATGCAGTACTTTTTAAGGATGTAAATCAGTGCAGAAACGACATAAGGAAAATAATTAGAATGTGAGTTTTTGTGGATATTGATTTAGCAAATGCCAATGCAATTCACAAGGAATACTATTGATATGGCATATGGTCAGTTTCCGTATTCATACGGTCCGATATCAATTCCGGCGCTCTTTGGCCTGGATTTTCCATCTTTATCGTTTTGCACTCCCACATTTATTCCTTTATCGATTAATGGGGAACTGGCTTTGATATGGAAATCCATGTCCAATATGTCCAGATTCCAGTTCACACTGTTGGCAAAACCCGGATCCTGCATCCATACGTCGCCTGGCTCCGGCCCGCCTTTTGGAGCTACTCCTTTAGTATTGTAAACAGCATTATTACTTATGTCGTTATTGCCTGCACCGCAAACATATCCATAACCGCTGTGGCCAAAATTGTAAAATATATTGTTTTTTATTGCGACATCTGACATTCCGCTTATGTATATCCCGCAATCTCCCTGATTTTTATTGATGAACAAATTATTATAAATCTTAAATCCTGATGTCTCACTGTCTCCGTAAAGAGCAATCGGCACATAACCAGGATCATAAGTAATGAATATATTGTTTCTGAATGTGAAACGTTTCGGATCAACAGGGCCGTCGCTTGATCTATGCGTCAATATAAAAAACTGATTGCTGACTTCCTTATAATCCGGAGGCAGCGGTTGGCGCTCCAACACACAGATATTGCCTTCAATGATTATGTCTTCAGCTTTGGTCACGCCTGAAGCAGGCGACCAGGCCCAGGTCATAAAACAATCAGTATGCTGATCAAATGGTTCATTGGCTCCCTGTTCCCTCCATAAATGATGCATATAGTTCCCCCTTATTGTATTGCCAACACCCCATAGCCACATGCCATCCTCTGTTGTGTCATGGATATCATTATTTTCAATAATATTATAATCTCCATATGTCCTTACACCTGTCTTATCATTTGCAGATGTGATCTCAAAACCACTTACAGTATTATGGTTGCCATAGACGTAAAACGCACCATTGAGGACAACATTTCCCTGGGCAATCAGATTGATATTTGATTTCTTTACATTGACTGTTCCTGAGTATGACCCGGGAAGTATAATGGCTGTGTCACCTGAAGACATGGAACTCTCAGCTTTCTGGATAGTTTTCCATGGTCTGCTCTCAGTCCCGGGGTTGCTGTCAGATCCTGATGGTGAGACATAATAAGTTGAACCAGAGGATGTGCCCGGATATATGCATGTGACAGTCTCTGTCGAAGGATGCGAGACACCTCCTTGGCAGTTCCCTGTCTTTGTCCACGACCTGGACAGTGTGTTGGTTGACTGGCATGAACCATCTGAATTTAACCAATCATTTGATGTGCAGGTGGGAACACTGCTGTCTGATGCACACTGTTCCTTGACCCCGTTGCAGTCCTCATCAACATTATTATCGCAAATTTCTGTTCCTCCTGGATGGATTGCGGCATTGCTGTCATCACAATCCTGTTCCGGCCGTTGGCATGCGCTGGAAGCAGTGCTCCCATAGCCGTCATTGTCATTGTCGATGCACTGCGGTTGGCATGCTCCGCAGTCTTGCCTGCAGTTATTGCAGTCCTCACCTGCATCGCAGCTGCCGTCTCCGCATGAAGCCTCTTTTCCTGAATATTCTTCCAGCCAGAGCCTGTCGAGCTTTGTTAGTCTTTCCCTTCCAAAAATGATAAGGACATGCCGGCCTGCAGAGAGTGAGAATACTTTAGGGATAAATTCGTTGTTGTCAAATGTGCCATCACCTCTCCATGACACTGTCCTTGTCTCAAAACCTGTTGTCAGGGAGATGTCCCAAATCATATATGGATCAGTAGGTTCTGTGTCCATATTGACAAAAAAGGAATTTGTGCCACCATCTGCTGCTTCGACAAGTGTCTTAACAATATATTCTCCTGCCTCGTCAAGCGAAAAGAAATAACTGGCAGATCCTGCATCAGCAAGCCCTGTTTCACTATCCTGTATTATGTAATCTCCCTTTACCTCAAATGGGGGGACAACTGTCCCTTCTTCTGCTTCCCATGATAGATCATTGTCGGCTTCTGTGCACTCTCTGTCCCGGCCATTGCAGTCTTCATCAATCCCATTGCCGCAGATATCTTCCTGAGGATAAACAGCTCCGATGCATTCCTCCCAAATACCGTCAGTGCAAGTCCTTGTCCCTGTAGTGCATATTCCAGTATCAAGAACACCGCATTCCCGGGATATATCTTCGTCTATCAGGCCATCACAGTCATTATCTGCATTGTCGCAGACCTCGCGCACCTGGCTGCAGTCAGTCTCATCATTTTCTCATCTATCTTTATTTCTCTCATTCCTAGGCTGCCTGTTCTGGCCATTTCTGCAACCGGAAAACAGTAACAATACAATCAATAACATAATAAATAGATACAATGTTGTTTTTTTCAAGGTATTTTCTTCCAATGAAATATATAATCTAGCAGAATTAATAAATATTTTCATTTGAAGATTTGAATTATTTTCATTTGAAGATTTGAATGGGTTCATGTTTTTTTCAGGAAATCCATCGTCGCAACATGTTGCCAAGGGGAGAAATTGCATAGGAAAATGTCAGGTATGGGAAAAATTAAAAAAATATAAATAGTATATAGTTATCTAATTGAATGAAATCTTGTTGTCCATTAAAATGGTGAATTAGGGAAAATGAATAATAAAATTATTTCTATTAAATCTGTTTTAAGTTATGTTATTATTGCCATTTTTTCAATTTTATTATTCGGATGCAGTCAAGAAGATGTAAAAAAATCACTGTGATCTATGTGTATATTATGTTCTTGAAGATGCAGATGCACCTTATTGGATGGATAGCTATGCTAAGATACCCTGGGAACCAGATGCTTCAAATGGACTTCGTGGATATTCATATTATTTTGAAGGTGACCATCAAGTGTGGCGTCTGTAACAACATCCTGTAATTATTGCCACAGGAGAAAATCTACCTGAAATTCCAGAAAACAAAGAATGCCGGTATCTTGGTAGAGCAGAAAAAAGGGTCGATGACAAAAATGATAATTACAAGATAAGACATGATGCAGATATTTTTAGGCAAGAAAATCCTAGAAAAAGTTATATATGCTTGTATGATGATCAAACTCAAACTTTTGAATGGACCAAATATAATGAACCAAATTCATTGGGTAGCCAAAAAATCAATGATGATGATTCTGATAGAGACACAGTTCTAACTGATACAAACTCTGAAGCAAAGGATAACTGTGTTAGTACTATAAATGGAAATCTAAGAGGTAAATGCCTAAAAGGAAAAGTAGATGAAAGTAATGTTAAGTGGTATTATAATACACTAGTGACAGGATTCATAAATGAGGATCTTTCAATTTGCGATTCACATGAAGATTGTAAGTGTGAATTAGACCCGGATTGCCAAGGCTCCAGTGGCTATTGTTCGATGAATTATGAAGATTCTGATAATGATGGGATTGGAGACGCCTGTGACAATTGTATGCTTGTGCATAACCAAAATCAACTTTGGCGAAGTGCAGGAGTTGACATTATTTGTGAAAATGATTTTGATGGTGATGACTTATTCCACAACTATGCAGATCCAAACATTGATGATGCTGACAATTGTAAGGAAGTGCCAAATGGTCCGTACAAAGGAGTCTGTCTGCTCGAAGAAACGTACGAGCCAGCAGTTGGTGTTTTCAAAGGAATTGATAAGACTGCACTTGGACCAACAAAAGGATTACTCAAAATATACGGCACTGACTATTATATCTGCAGAAGTGACGAAGACTGCGAGACAGGCTATTGCTCAATGAATTATGAGGATGCTGATAAAGACGGGATTGGTGATGCATGCGATCAAGTATCTGAAGGTTGCTTCATCTGCAAGTACAATGATGATGCTGAAGCAATAGATATTGCTGTTCCCTATAATAGTCTCCTTCAGGCAGGATATGAGTGTGAAAGTATCGATAAGTACGAACTTATTGGAGAAACAGATGGCAGAGTAGATTATCCTGATCTCAATGGGTATTATCATTATTGTGAGGATGGTCAATGGAATGAATATGTTAATGAATGTGAATATTGTTGGTGCATTCACAGACTGGATAGCAGAGAGGGCATGACTGCACTTACAGAAGATTCATTCTGCGGACTTGACTCAGGAAATGATTGGTGTGAACAAGTTATCACTATGGACAATTATGATTATGGAGAGGGCGTCATATATACTGATGTAAACGGAATAACTTATACATGTGATCTATTCTATGAACCCGGTATGCCAATAGAGGAAAGGAGATATGAATGGGTAGAGGACTATACAAATGAATGTTTTATATGTGGGGCTGGTGATACAAATGCCTATGCTGTTGATGATGCAACCCAGTCTGACGATGATTGCCAGTTCTATAATCCGTATGGCATAAGTTACTTTGATGGCGAAAACAAAGTAACCTACAACAAATTGGATGAAGAAGATATCCTTTATGTGTGTGGTTATAATGAAAAGGATAATAAATACCAATGGGTCAATAAAGATGATGTCAGTGACCAAACTGCGGGTGTTATAGTAAAAGGGATTGTCACTACATAAAATTCATTTTTTCTTTTTCTACATCTCAACCAGTTCATACTTCTTTTTCCCAAGCCCTATCTTCTCTGCGTAATCCAGTGTGTATTTGCCTTTGAACACTTTTTTTCCTTCCTGTTTCTCTATGATATCTATACAGGCAGTATCTATTGCAACCGGGTCAGTTGATACAAATACACCGGCATCTTTGGCAAAGGGCTTCATCTTCTTTCCAATGCAGTCGCAGCCCTTTGTTATATTGCCAGCAAAAGAGATATAGATATTTTTCTTGTCTTTTTGCGCAGCATATGCGTATTCAGCCAATCTTTCATAGAATTTTTTTGCAAGGTTGACCTTAAGAAAATTTATCAGCACAGCCTTGTGCGGGCAGACAGCTATGCAGGAAGCACAACCTATGCATTTCTTATGGTCAATCCTAGACCATGCGCCGATGGTTATCGCATCGACCGGGCAGTTTTTTACGCAGGTATTGCACTTCTTGCAGAGGAACGGGATTATGACAGGCTTTGAATTGGCGTGCATTGCAAGTTTTCCTCCTCTTGCAGCACATCCCATGGCAAGCTGCTTGATGGCTCCTCCAAACCCTGCCAGTGTGTGGCCTTTGAAATGGGATATTATTAATAGCTGCTCATGCTCAGCTATTGTCTTGCCTATCTTGCATGTTCTGAACTGCTTCTTGTTGATTGTTATCTCAGCATAGTCTTCGCCATGGTCGCCATCTGCGATCACGACAGGAAGCCTTGTGAAGCCATGATCTTTGGCCAGTGCCATATGGTCCTTAGAGAACAACCTGTGGCCTGAATAGACTGCGTTTGTCTCTGTAAAAATGGCTTTGGTCTTGTGCTTCTCAATGACATCGATGATCCCATCAAAATTATCAGGAGTGATATATGTCTCATTGCCATGCTCTCCAAAATGCACTTTAAGAGCTATTTTATTCTCAAGCTTGATCTTCTCTTCCTTCAGAATTTTTGCAAGAAGCTCTCCTGCTGCTTTTGAGATTTCTTTTTTTTTTGTGAAATCATCGATTTTCCTATAGTATACTTTTGCCATTGTAAATTCCTCTTTTCATACTGAATATTGTATGCCAAGTATCTTGAACCCTAACTTGACAATAATCTTCTTATGGATGACCTCGTCTGCAGAGAGCTTTTCAAGCAATCTTCTGGTCTCGTGGTCCTCCTGGGCCTCTGCAAGTTCAGAATACAGGTTTGCGCCTTTGTCTTCAAAAGCAATTGCCTTGTTTATCATATCTGATAGGCTTGCTTCACTGAGTTGGAATTCTTCTGTGCTTTTTTTGTCAAATATTGGGCTTGTGATATTAAATTCAAGAAAATTATTAATGGTAGCACCTTTTTTTTTTGCATCCTTGTTCAATTTTTTCAGTGCAAAAAGTGTTGCTTTGTGCCTCTTTTCGTCAGTGATCAGAAATCTGAAAAGCTCCTGTGCAAAATGATTGGAGACTTTGCTCAGGCAGTCTTTATAGAAAGAAAGACCTGCCTCTTCAGTTGCAATTGCGAGTTCCATCCAGTCAGTATATGTTTTTTTCAAATCAGAAAGATATAATTGTTCTGTTGTTTTTATTGTTTACTGATTAAAAAATTTTAGAAAAGTAAAAAAATTGTAAATAAAATTTATACAGGCTCTCCATCCACAATATGGATCTTGTTTGACTGTGCAGGCCCCATACCAGTGTCAGTTGTTGTATCGATCCAGAATTCTGACTGGTCATTGTTGAAATAATAGACTGTTGTTGTCTTTATCTCTCCGATCGGACTAGCGATTACACTGTCGCTTGTTGCTTTGCAGAATTCCTTTCCTTCATACATCTCAAGCCCGATGACAAGAGAATCCACACTTCCTTCATCTGAGCTGTAGGCATATGTCGAACCTGGGATGCAGTATTCCTCAACAACAGGATTATTGTCCGTATCAAGTGTGACTTCAGTATTTTTACCATCTGTCTCAACAATAACCTCTTCTGTCTCGATTTTGACTGTCTCAACCATCTCATCTGTCTCAGGTTCTTCTATCGTAGGCATCTCATTTGTGATTATTTCATTCTCTGTGTTGTCAGCAACTGCTTCTGGTGCAGTATTGGCATCATTTCCTTTCCCTGTTGTGCATGATGCAAGCACAAGCAGTATCGCTAATAAATATATTGGTTTCATAATATTTTAGGGAAAAGGTATTATTTATGAATTTTTTGATTATGATATAAAAAAGATTTATATCTTAATCCTGTTTTTTAATTATTATGCAAAATAAATATATGATTTTAGTTATGATATTATTTGTTCAGGTGGTATTTGGCTGTTCAGTTAATGATATTAGTTCAAATGTTGTAAATGAAAAGGCAGAGGAAGTGCAGGTTTACGCAATTGAGGAAGAGCACGTGTATGGTTATCTGGGAGCACCTATTGAGATGATTGAGTACTCTGATTTTGAATGCCCGTATTCTGAGATTTTCCATAATGATATATATCACAATCTTAAAGAACAATACATATTGCTTGGAAAGGTAAAACTTATTTATCGTCATCTTCCTCTGAACAGTGTGCATCCAAATGCCCATAAGGCTGCAGAAGCCGCAGAATGTGCAGGTATGCAGGGAAAATTCTTTCAGATGCATGACATGCTTTTTGAGAGAGGAGTGGAAGGAGGGGTTGAAAGTTTCAAGGAATATGCAGCAGAAATTGGACTTGACACAGAAAAATTCAATGACTGCATAGATTCTGATTTTACAAGGCAGGAAGTCATCGATGATTTCAATTCCGGGATTGATTTGGGTGTTACAGGTACACCGAGCTTTATTGTGAATGGAGAGATTGCTCCGCAGATGAGGACAGTCGAAGAGTTTAGGGAGTATCTGGATGGATTGCTGGAACAATGATCTTTCAAAACTTAAATGAGATTCAGTCCAAAATATTAGCTGAATATTTTATAAATCCTTTCAATATTTCCAAGTTTACCTTTTTTCACTCTCTTCTATCTCAGAACCCATAGATTTATAATAAACATCTTAACTCTAAAGGTAAATAATAAAAAATAAGGATAATTTAGTTAATTTAGTTATAGTGTTGCTGTGCAATGGAAATGCTGTTGCATAGGCGGTAAAGAAAAAGCAGTTTCAGTCTTTTGTTTTCAAAACAATCCATAAGCTCGACTTTTTCTTTGAATATCAATCAGATATCGTATGACAGATTACATGAATTATTGATTACGAGGTAAAATAGAATGAAAAATTTTAGTGAACTGGGTATAATTGAACCTATATTGAAATCAATTGAAAAAGTAGGATATACAACTCCTACGCAAGTACAGGAAGAGTCGATTCCACTGATATTGCAGGGAAGAGATATCATTGCCGGAGCTGCTACAGGTTCAGGAAAGACACTTGCTTTTGCAAGCGCAATCATCGAGAAAGCATTTCCCGGCAAGGGTATACAGGCGATCGTACTGACACCAACAAGAGAATTGGCAATACAGGTCAGTGAAGAGATAATGAGATTCGCAGAGTTCAAGCAATTGACAATTACAGCGATCTATGGCGGAGTATCAATAAGCCCGCAGATGGATGCTCTTCCAAACACTGATGTTGTTGTGGGCACTCCCGGAAGGGTGCTTGATCATCTGTCCAGGGGGACAATGGACCTCAGCAAAGTGAAGGTGTTTGTCCTTGATGAGGCTGACAGGATGCTTGACATGGGCTTTATCGAAGATGTAGAGAGCATACTTTCTGCCTGCCCTAAAAAGAGGCAGACATTATTGTATTCAGCTACAATATCAACCTATATATACGGACTTGCTGAAAAATATATGGACAATCCGGCTAAGGTTGCTGTTGACTCATATGTTGATCCAAGCCTTTTGACCCAGGTTTATTACCAGGTGGCACCGAACCAAAAATTTTCACTTCTTGTGCATTTCCTAAAAAAGGAAGTGCGAGGTCTTGTCATGGTCTTCTGCAATACGCAGAGAGCAACAGATTTTGTTGCAAAAAATCTCAACAAGCAGGGCATTGAGGCGATCCCTATACATGGAGGTCTGTCCCAGGCAAGACGGTCACACACTCTTGAGAGATTCAATTCTGGAAAAGCTCTTGTCCTGGTATGTACTGATGTTGCAGCAAGAGGGCTTCATATCGAAGGAGTCACTCATGTCTATAATTATGACATACCTAAAGAGGCAAAACAGTATGTCCACAGGATCGGAAGGACTGCAAGAGCTGGTGAAGAAGGGATTGCAATAAGCCTTTTGACAGAACATGACTATGATAATTTCAACAGGGTCCTCAGCAACCATGACCTGAACATAGAAAGGATGGACACGCCTCAGGTTGAGAGGGTGCATATGGAGACCATGAAAAGAGAAGGGTTCAGTGGCAGAGGAAGAGGTGGATTTTCCCAGAATCGAGGACCAAGAAGAGGATATGGCGGCCGAGGCAGAGGTAATGGCAATGGGAGCGGCTACAGCAGCGGAAATGGAAACAGCAGCGGTAGCGGATATAGAGGCAGTTCCGGTTCTGGCACCAGCGGCAATCAAGTAAATTATAATTAGTTTTTTTTGATTTTTTCTTTCTATGTGATTTTTTCAAGAACATTTATATATAGATTTGTTGAAACACGTGAATTATGTCAATCACAGCGAAAAATATTCACATCCCTTTATGTGAAGCACTTAATGAAGAATATGGATACATCCCATTAGATTATAGGTCAACACCCCAATGGATTCAATGGGTTGGACCAAAATTTGACTTATCTTTTGAAGAACTGGGTGGTACAGGCAGCTACAGGCCGGGATGGAGAAGGAATCTCCTCATCGCAAAAGCCACAAAAGATGGATTGGAAGGAATCCTGATAGATAATGGGTCTGCAGGACTTAGGATAGTGGGAAAAAAACTTGAAGGAGAAAAGAAGACCTGCTCATCAGGGGAAATTGCAGCATACCATTTTACAATGCAGGTTGAGCAGAACAGTCAATCAGAAAAATTGCATTTTGGAGCTGTTGAAAAAATTACATATGATGATCTGAAAAATTCAGCAGATGATTTCCTTGCAATTCCCGCATTCAATAATAAGGGGCCCTATTTTTACCATTCTCCTCAAAAAATTGGTGGAGATAGACTATACAAAGCACTTGCAGCCAAGATAAAACCTATCTGATTTTCAATATATTTTTTGTTGATAATTGTAATTAGATATATTAATAAAGATTCTAATATAA
>JAHIYL010000055.1 GCA_018815145.1 Nanobdellota archaeon
CTTACATCAACAAGAAAGTCACAAGTTTCTTTTCTGAAGGAATCCTGCGAAAAATACCGGTTGGAAGATCATATCTTTGTTCTGTTAATCTGGCTAATGAGAAAGCAGTGCTGCTCCTGACACTCATTGAGCTGGAGAAAAAAGATGCTCTTCTGAAGAGAAACAGAAAACTCAGTATTGAATCACTATCAAAGATCAGGTCGAATTTCAAGGTGCACACTATCTTTGAATCAGATGCAAGACTCTGTTTTGTGCTTGATTATCTCAATGATAAGGATGCAATATTAAATCAGTTTCCAGAAATCAGACAGCATAATCCGGTCTTCTTTGATAAATCACAATTTAAGAGAGAGCTCTTAGAAAATAAGACTCTTTTGACAGAAAAAACAGTCCTTTATTCCTATGAGAAATACTTTGAGCTTGTGCATGAGATAGAGGGAGAATTATTTGTAAAATATTCACAATTATTTTCAGATTCAAAAAAACCTGGTAAGAAAAATAGTAAAAAATTGCAGACTGTAGTTTAGCCACGTAAAACACAGTCGGAACATCAATATTGATATTCCAAGCAAAAAACCAAAAGATTCCACGTAGAAAATGAAAAAGAACAGGAGAACTGCAATACTCTGTATAACATTTATCTGTATCCTGGCTGTAAGCGTATTTTCACAGGTTCCCAGGATCATAGTTGATAAAGAAGCATTTCATGTGGGTGAAAAAATCACAATAAATACCAATCCTGTGAATCTGACCAATGCAAAGCTCAAGATAATAACAAAAGAAAGAAATTATGTGATGAGTAATCCGGAAGGCAGAATCTTTTTCATTCCGCAGGATTTTGGGATACATGTGATTGAGCTGTATCAGGACTCTGTTTACATTGATAGCCATGACTTCAATGTTGTTTCTGATGGTTCTGCAAATTCGGTTGAATCTGTGCAGCTGGTATCTGAAAATAAGACAGAGACTGCTTATGAAAAAAATTCAGCAGGAGATTCAGCAGATGATGGTGTCAAGGAGAACAGCAGCAAATCACTTGATGAACAGCATGACACCAGAATTGGCCTTCTGACTGACAAAGAAGAATATCATGAGAAAGAGACTGTCATAATAAGTTTAGAAGGCAATCATTCTGAAGAAGATATGACCCTGACCATCAGGAACAATGATAAAACCTATAGATTCATGAACACCCTTGATAACAGGATAAGGTTCACACCATATGTACCTGGTGAATATGCTGTTGAACTATTTTCTGGAAAAGGAAGGAGCATTGCAAGGAAGATATTCAGGGTACTGACGGATCAATATTATGGAGGGCATCGTGACAATGGTTCGCAGGAAACGCCTTATCCAAAGACAAATATCACTTATGATCATGAGAAAAATAATGCTTCTCAAAATCCTGAAGATGAGAACAGGAAAAATATTGAGGTCAAGATTTTAGATGCAGAAGGACAAGAGGCTGCCTCAGAAATCAGGCTGACAAGCAAAAAAACAGGTGAAGAGTTTGATTCATATACCGCTCTTGGGATATCAATTGAAGAAGGCAAATATGATGCAGAATTTATTCCTGCTGAAAATGGAATACAGAATATAATCCTGAGAAATCTCACAATAAACCAGTCGTTTGATCTGAAATATGAAGAGGTCAATGTGAAGGCATTTCAGAGTGACATCGCACTAAAAAGAAAAAAGCTAGTCAAGTCTTTTGCAATCGATCCCACAGCCATTGAATTCAGTTCAGGAGAATTGACTTCTGTTGCAAAAGGAAATGAGCTATTCAAATGTGCTGACTATTCTTTTGCAGAGAGAAAATGCAAAGGGTCTTGGATAAAAGTCATGGATCTTGTTCCTGGTAGGGAATATACAGTAGTCTTTGATGCAAG
Organism: Nanobdellota archaeon; assembly: GCA_018815145.1. GTDB lineage: Archaea > Nanobdellota > Nanobdellia > Woesearchaeales > GW2011-AR15 > WJJD01. The sequence goes on from JAHIYL010000055.1 coordinate 1,890, forward strand.
AGATCCGGCATATGCAGAATCACTGACTGTCCTCAATATTCAATCATACCCAATAGTGGGTGGATTTTGGAAGGTTGAATTTGAAACCATAGGAATCGATAATTTCAGTGTCACTCCAGTTGATGGTACAAATTTTTCAATAGATCTAACTTTTAATGAGCTTAAATGTGATAGTGATGAAAGATATCCTAATGTTACTCAAGAAACAGTGTTTTACAAGGATTGGTCTTGCAATGGTACAGGAGTGATTTCAAATCAGGTTCTGACAACAGGAAAACATACTTTAAAATTCCAGTTTGGAAACATAACAAAATTTGCCTATAATGATGCATCAGACTGGTACAACAGTTCCTGGAACAAAAGAAAAAACATCACAATCAATAGTGATCTTGTTCATGGGAATCAGAATGATTTTCCGACATTGATTGAATTATTTGATCAGGATTTGCGCAATTATACTCAAACCAATGGGTCAGATATTGTCTTTGCGACACCTACTTCAATTAGATTAGACCATGAGATTGAAATTTTCAATCAGACCTACAATTCAACTCATGCTTACTTTGTCGGTTGGATAAGATTAAATTTGACTGAATCTGAAGACACTGTTATCTATATGTACTATGACAATCCTTCTGCATCAGATCAGCAGAATCCAACAGGAGTATGGGACAGCAATTACCAGGGAGTCTGGCATTTGGATGAACAAGGTGCAGGAGAGAGGTATGATTCTTCAATATATAATTGGACAGGAACACCCAGTGGATATGAGGGAGATGAGAAGGATGCAGGCAAAATTGGACCGGCAGATCATTTTGATGGAATAGATGATGTTATAGATATAATAGGATATACTGGTGTGACCGGAACCACTGCCAGGACCATCTCCATGTGGTGGAAATCAGACCTTGCAGGTGGTGATGCAAATCATGGAGTGCTGTTAAGTTATGGATCAGACGCAGCTGGTCAAAAATATGACTTCAGGACTGATGACAGCAATGGAGATAGCTTAAGGATTGAAATATCAGGAGGATATGAATACGGGAGCATGGATGTTATTGATCAGCAGTGGCATTATTTAGTTACGACATTTGAAGATGATGGGACACCTAATGCAGTGGATCATCTGCTCTATGTTGATGGATCAGAGGAAACAGTAACTACAACAGGTTCGCAAGCTCTTAATACTGCATCATTCAGTGATGTTAGAATAGCTGGAAGCAATCATCATGCTACAAGGGAAGCTGATGGTATCATAGATGAAATCAGGATTTCAAATACAGTAAGAAGTGCAGGATGGATAAATACAACATATCTAAATATCAATAATCAGAGCAATTTTTTTATCTTAGGTCCAGAAGACACTTATGAGGAGTATGATATTTTGGGTTCCATTTATCTTGCACCAGCAGAATTTGAGCTTGTGGTGAGAGATGTATGGCTTGAACCAAGTAATCTGCAGTACGGAACTAGGTTCAGGGAAGTGAGAGCAAATTGTACCAATGCATCAATACAGAATGTCTCTTTCAAGCTTGAAAACATACAGGATTCAATTATTGTCTTTGACAACACAACAATTGATAATACAACTAATCCTGGTTACTATACATTAGACATACCTGATTTCTATAATTATGATTCAGGAGATTTTGAATTAACTGTAATATGCAGGGACATTAATGGAAGCATCAAGACAAATACAACAACCTGGAGTGTTGAATGGGGAACTCTTGGAGGCTCACTGATTTATCCCACTACCAATATGAATGTTTTGCAGAACCATACATTCAGTTTTTCTTCCAATCTTACATGTACAGGAGGTGAGTGCGGCAATATCTCTGCAACAATTGATCCCATAAATTGGTGGAACACTGATTATGGATATCGCAAAAACATTAATGTCACAAATGTAGGATCAACATATTTGACTGATTTTCCTGCATATCTGAACTTAAGCTCAGAATCAGGCATGAATATCAATTATTCTGACCTCAGGTTCATTAATGGGTCCTGTGAATCTGATTCAAGTCTCCTGTTGGAATATGAAATTGACTATAATGACACCGACCATGTTGAGGTCTGGGTGAGAATTCCGACATTCAATACAGGTGTGTATAATATGTGTGTGTACTATGGAAATCCAAGTGCAGAAATTGGAGAAAATAGTGAAGGTGTGTGGGATGGTGACTATCAGGTTGTTCTGCACCTTACTGAACCAGGAACAATAGAAAGACTTGATTCAACGCAATATGGTAGAAGTGGAACAACTACTGATTATGAATCAGACGAAAAAGATATCGGTATTGTTGGTCAGGGAGATCATTTGGATGGCAGCAATGATAAGATAGTATTGACTGGATATACTGGAGTGCTTGGTAACCAGCAAAGAACAACAAGCTTTTGGTTCAAATCAGATACCGGTTCAGGAAAATACAGATACATAATGTGGGGATCAAATGCTGCTGGAGCAAAATATGACATAACAAATGAGGGAGGATCTGAGTGGCTAAGAGTAGAAAACAGTGCTGGCCAGGAATATGGACAGACATATGATACAGTAACACAAAGCTGGCATCATTTGGTAGTTGTATTTCCTCCAGATGGATTGGGAGTACGTGATCACAGATTGTACATAGATGGTATTGAAGATACAAATACAGCAGGTACAAACCAGTCAATGAACACTGCTAGTGCCAGTGATGTGTGGATTGGAGCGAGCAGTCTTCAAGGAGATTACACAGACGGAATAGTGGACGAGATACGGATATCAAACGTTTCACGAAGCCAGGATTGGATTAATCAGTCATATCAGATTGTTATTAGCCAGGCTGCCATTGTAGGTGTAGGGCCAGAAGAAGATTCATCTAAAGGTGATATCTCAACAATACCAGGCGCAACTCCTTTTTGGACAAGCTCTGAAAATCCTTACTATCCTTCAACATTGGCCTGCTTGTCAAATATGGGTGATGGGGATTCATGTGTGTCAACATGGAGCGTTAATGCCACAGGAAATGTGAATTCCACATGGACTTTTTTTGTTGAGTATGAACCGTTGAATTATGTGGGAGTTTCGTCCATTAGTTCAGATTCTGTCAATATAACAATAACAGATATTATAATGCCGACAATAAACAATGTTGAATGTGAAATTGATGAACGTGATAATTGGCAACCTTGCGATACCTTGGTTTTTGATTCAAGGCTGAGGACCATACGGGCAAACTGTACAATCCCAACAGGTAATATTGAGAAAGTAAACTTCTCGATGTACAATGAACCTGATAATTATCAGTTTTTTGCAAATGAATCTACAACCAATGTATCCGAGCTGTATGTGTTCGACAATACTGATATTTATATTAGTGATTCGGGTGGGTTTAACATTTTGGTATACTGCAAAAGTAACACTGGAGCAGTTGATACATACTTTGTGAATTGGTCTCTTCCTTGGGGGACTTTATCTTCCACATTGATTGATCCAGACCAGGATATTAGTGTAGTCCAGAACCAGACTTTTAATTTCACTTCCCGCGTAACCTGTAATATGGGAGAATGTGCAAATATTAGTGCAACTCTTGATCCCACTGCTCTTTGGTGGGATAGGTCATATTTGTACAGAAAGGAAGTAAATCTGACAAATGTTGGTTCAAGTGATTTACTCAATTTTCCTGCCTACATTAATGTGAGTTATGTTAGTGCTATGCGATCAGACTATAATGACCTTCGGTTTTTAAAAGGTTCTTGCGCAAATAATACAGACATTTTATTCTATGAGGTTGAAAATTATACTGCTGATCATGCAGACATCTGGATAAATATACCAAACTTATCCCAAAGTGGTGCTAGTATTTGCATGTACTATGGAAATCCTGCAGCAGAAAGGAATGAAAGCAGAGAAGATGCTTGGCAGGATGATTATATAGCTGTCTGGCATAAGGTGAATGAGTCAGATTCTGATTCAACACGTAATGATCATGATCCAATAGCAGTAGTTGAGGACATCAATATGGTTTCTGGTGCAATATCTGAAGCA
>JAHIYL010000009.1 GCA_018815145.1 Nanobdellota archaeon
AGTCACAAATAAATCACCGAGACCTGCTGCATCCACAAATGTATGCCGATATATCCTATCAATGTTGTTGTAATAGAAATCACTGTAAGCCTTGCTCACTATCGAACTCTTGAAATTCTGGCCGGTCTCCAGGGCATTGCAGATTCCGACAATTATCGCTATCACATTCTTGTGATATCCAAGGTACTGTATGCCATCAATGTCAGTAGTTGTATCGATTATCAGATTTTCAGTCTGAATGATATCTTTTATCCTTGAGGTCAGTTGCCTCTTGCCTCCAAGAATCAGTTTTGTCGGCTTGCCGGAAATAATCTCATCAGCAATAGAAGGACCTGACAGAGCAAGCACATCTTTTGTGAGCTCTTTTTTGATGATATCAGTCATTGTCTTTCCATCAGGAGTGATCCCTTTGCTGCATGATATTATCGGCTGACCACTGAAATGTGAGCTTATATCCCTGCACACCGGGACGATTGCAGAAGAAGGGATGGTAAGGATGATAATGTCAGACTGTTTTAGGCTGCAATATCCTGTCTCTGCCCTGATATTTCTGCTGAGCTTTGCTTTCCTGAAATATTTCGAATTCCTATGGTTTGAATTGATGTCATCAGCAACATCTTTTTCAATCGTATGGATAGTGATGGCATGATCATTTGCTGAGAGAGCCTGTGCAAGAGCTGTCCCGAAACTGCCGCCCCCGATGATGTCTATTCCTGCCATTGCAGTGAAATACAATATGTGAGGATTTAAAATCTTTGTTATGGTGCAGCTTGAGAAAATATGACCGGACACATCACAAGTACCAAAGCAGTCGCCAAGAATCAGGCTGGCTGTATGGGTGAATCAAAAACATTATTGGGCCTGACCTTGATTATTTTTTCTGCGGTCAGGAAATCATAATTCAGGATATCAAACTTTTTCCTCATCTCTGCCATTATTTTATGGAACTCCAGCGGCGTTTCCACAACTATCTCACATTCGATATCATAGCTTCCAATGGGAATTGTGGCATAAATTACATTGGGCTCATCACCCATATATGAGATGAGCAGATCTTTGTCCTTCTTCGGATTTTTGAGGGTCATAAAAACTTTGTAATATGAGTATCCAAGCCTAAAAAAATCTATCTGTGTCCTAAAGCAGAGCAGGCTTCCGGATCTTTCAAGCTTTGCCAGCCTTGCTGCGACTGCTGTACCTGACAATCCAATTTTTTCTGCAATCACTGCAATATTTGTCCTGGCATATTTCAGAAGTTCTGATATTATCCCGGAATCGATCCTGTCAAGGCATTCATTTTCTATCCCTGGCTTGGATACCAATGCATACTGACCGCCGTGCAGATAGGAATGCTGGAAAAAATGTATCTCAGCAGCTTCTGTGACATACCTTGCAGAGATAATGCTGCCGAATCTTTCAAAAAAATCTTCATAAAACTGCAGGAATTCATCAGCAGTCCTTGTCAATACTCCAAATCCAAAATCATACCTCCCCCTGTAAGGATGGAACCAGTAGAAGCTAGTGTGGTTCCTGCAGTAATCAATGATCCTGCCCTCTATGACAGAGTCAAGGTTCACAAGCCGTATAAAGGTCCTGAATACCCTGAAACCCAGCTTCAGATAGTCCAGTTTCGGAAAATATCCCTTAATGATGCCATCATCCTCCATCCGCTTTATCCTGTATTCAACACTTTTTCTGGACAATCCGATAAGTCTTCCGATTCTGGTGTTGGATGCCCTGGCATTCATATCGAGGACAGAAAGAATCTTGTTATCTTTGATATCTAACCTTTTTTTCATGATAAATATCCATATTTCAATTAATATATATAAATTTATTGAATATTGGTGATTTTTCTGTCAGACAGTTTATATATTGATATCCAACCACTTATTGGATGCCACCTGACAGCAGGACTTTGGTCCTGGTCACTGAGACAACAGATTCTGGACTTGTACAGGCAATTGAAAGATTTTACACACAAAGAGACTGGGATGTATCTTTCAAGACTCCTGACACATATATTGCTGCTGATTATTCTGTCCCTGAGAATTCCCATGTCATAGCGCATAATCTCACACATGATGGTCTTGAAAAAGTTGTGTCGCATAATGAGGAAGAGGCTGGCATCGGACAGTTCCTGGTGCATGACAATTCATCAGAAAATCTTGCATGGGCTGAAAAAAGGGGATTGACATTGGAACATTCAGACTACACACATATACCTCTTTTGGCTGTCATGAGCATTGGATTCCTTAAGATGGATACTGATTATCCTGGTGAACTTCGGACGCATACTCCGGATTTTATAAAAGATGTTGCCAATCTTGGCAAGGAGATACCTGGTTTTGAGATATGGCTTGAAAAGGATTATGGAAAAGAATTGGGATTTTCTCCTGAAGACTACACAGATGGCTTTGAAAATATTCATTTCAAAAAGAGAAAAGATGTGTTTGAGGCAGATCTTGTAAGAGTGCTGAAATCATATAATTTTGAAGACATAAAAAAATTGGAGCAGCTGCATTTTGAGGATAAATGGAATGTAGGTACATATTTTTCATCAATGATGCATTTTAAGACCAGACCTCAGAGAAACAGGAGGTTCCTTGAAGCCGGAAAAAAGGCAATATCTGATGACAGTGCAGAAGATGAAATTGGAAGAAGGACTGTATTTGATTCGTATGCGACTGCATATAATGGTGTCTATGCCGGCCTCACACATTTCATGGTAGAAAAATACAAGGACCTTAACTTAGGGACGCCTGAACATTGGAATGACGAAAAACTTGAGATTGAGAAGCTCCGAAATTCTCTTGGACAGATCAAAGTGACTGTCATGGGCGGCAAAGGCTGTGTCGGGAGGATGGCGGTCCTTGGCCTCAAGCAGATTATCTGGGAAAAACTGCACCCATATACATCCAGGCTGGATGAAAATTCAAAATTCAGAGAATTTGAAGAGAAAGAGATTGAAAAATATATTGATATACGGGTTGTTGATGCTTGTGATTTCATAAAACCAGGTGGCCTTGATGAAAAAGAGATGAGAAAAGCATTGTTGAAGAGCGTTTGGGACAGCCATATCGTGGTAGATGCAACCAAACGTCCAGACTGCTCCAAGATGAACCTTTACAAAAGAGACATCAGGAGATACAAGAAAAATAATCTTGAGATGGCAATTGATCTTGCTGCTGATCCATATGACACAAACAAAAAAGAAGGGCCATCCATCCAGGGTATACCCCTCGGAAATGTCGGGCAGGTGCTTTATGGAGAAGATGACAAAGCATATGACAGGATCAGGACGCACAGGGCTTCAAGGCTAAGATGGGCAGTGTCATGCAATGGATGGCCGGGCTGGTATGAAGAGAAAGTCAAGGGTTCAAAGGTCCCTACACCAAGATTCAAAAAAAGGCTTATCAGTAATATGGAAAAATACGAATCTGCCCTGCTTCCGATGTTCAGTGTGCTGCTTGACAAGGGCTACTATGGCATTGACCGGAATGCTGCTGATCCAGATGAATACATGCTGGCAAGGGCGCAACCAGAGAATTTCTTCAGAAAGCATAAAAGCCTTTCTATGCGGCCCAGAGTCTATGACAATAAGCGTGCATATCTGCCATTCCCGAAAAAAGTCATTTAAAAAAATAATATTGCTTAATACAGCCTTTCTATTTATCCACAACTTTCGG
>JAHIYL010000056.1 GCA_018815145.1 Nanobdellota archaeon
AGACTGTCTCATCATCAGGTTCGGCACAATAGTGTGCAGCTATGTCATTGAGTGATATCTGTGGAGGGAATGCAAATTCTCCGCCAAGTTCTATGATCTTCTTTTCGACTGCAAGCGTGACATCAAGGAGTTTTGCTCCTATTTTGATAAGTGATGCACCATGCTGTAAGCTTAGGGCAGATATCCTTCCTGCTTTTTTGAATTTTTCATATTCTGCTTTAGTGTACATTCCATGGATAAAGAAATGCAATTGGTATAAATAGGTTTTGGAGATATATTTTTTCATAAACCTCAAGTTCTCCCTCTTTCAAAAAGATTTATAAACCCTGTAAAAATCAACAATACTGGGGGTAAAAATAGACTATTTACTAACAATTCATATTAATAATTTCTTGGAAGGTGGTCCATCATGATAAAATATCCTGTAGTTGTTGTGGGTTCCCAATATGGGGATGAAGGCAAAGGAAAAGTCACAGATATACTTGCAAAAGATGCTGATTATGTTGTCCGATATCAGGGAGGCAATAATGCAGGCCATACTGTTGTAGTGGGTACAGAAGTATTCAAGTTGCACCTATTGCCATCAGGAGTCATCTATGGCAAGCCTTCTCTGATTGCATCCGGTGTTGTGCTTGACCCAAGAGTTGTTGTGCAGGAAGTTGCAAAGATGAAAGCTATGGGAAAAGAAGTTGATATAATGATTGATCCTCTTACATCAATAATAATGCCGTATCATAATGTGATGGATGGTATCAGTGAGACAGCTCTCAAAGACAATATGATCGGAACAACAAAAAGGGGCATTGGTCCTGCATATGCTGACAAATATTCAAGAAAAGGCATCAGGTTTGTTGATTTGCTTGATAAAGATATATTCAAAAAGAAATTGCATGAGAATTTTATTTTAAACAAAAAGATTGCTGAGAAAGTGTATGGAACAGACTTTGGGTTAGATGAAGATGAAATCTATAAAGAATATACCAATCTTGCTCAACAGATCAAAAAATATCTTGGCGATGTGTCCAAGGTTGTGCATGACAATATTGATTCAAAGAAGATTGTCTTTGAATCTGCCCAGGGCACTTTCCTGGACATAACTTTCGGGACATACCCTTATGTCACATCATCGCATCCAATATCAGGTGCAGTATTCACAGATGTTGGATTTGCTCCAAGAAGACTGGATTGCGTTGCGATTGTCAAGGCATACACAACCAGGGTAGGCAGCGGACCATTTCTTACTGAGCTCTTTGATGAGGATGGAAAGCATATGCTTGATATTGGGCATGAGTACGGGACAACAACCGGAAGGCCGAGAAGATGCGGATGGCTTGATCTTGTCATGCTGAAATATTCGACACGCCTGAACGGGTTCACCAGCCTTGCCATAACAAAGCTTGATGTCCTGTCAGGATTAAAAAAGGTCAGGGTCGCAGTCAGATACATGATAGAAGGAAGAGAAGTTGAATTTCCATTGACAATTGACCAGCTTGAGAAATGCACAGTCGAATACAGAGAATTTGATGGTTTCACAATCGATACAAATGCAAAGACTCTTGAAGAACTTGAACCCAATGCAAGACAATATCTTAGATTCATGGAAGATTTTCTTGGTGTGCAAATCTCAATTGTTTCGATCGGCCCAAAGCGAGATGAGACCATAATTGTATGATAATTCAAAGGTGATGTTGAAATGATAACAGACGAAGCAATAAAAAAACAGCTTTCAAATACACTGGAAACGACAGATCTTGGCCTGAAAAGTGACTTTTACAAAGGAAAAGTTAGGGATTCCTATATACAGAAAGACAGGATCGTGATGGTCACGACCGACAGGATCAGTGCATTTGACCATGTGCTTGGCACAATCCCATTCAAAGGCCAGGTATTGAACCAGATATCAAATTTTTGGTTCAGCCAGACAAGGGACATCATCATGAACCATCTGATCAAATCGCCTGATCCAAATGTGATGATTGTAAAAAAATGCAGTAAATTCCCGATTGAGATGGTTGTGAGAGGTTATATAACAGGAAGCCTCTGGCGCTCATATGACAAAGGAGAAAGGATGCTCTACGGCATGAAATTCAATAATCATATCAAAAAAAACCAAAAATTTGGGATGCCTATTGTCACACCTTCCACAAAAGAAGAATATGGCCTTCATGATATGCCGATAACAAAAGATGAGTAATTGAAAAAAGGATACTCACAAAAGAGCAATATGAAAAAATGGAAGAGTCTTCGCTCAGGCTTTTTGAACGCGGTACAGAGATAGCAGGAAACAATGGCCTGATACTGGTAGATACAAAATATGAGTTTGGCGAGTTGGGTGGAGAGATAATTCTGATAGATGAAGTGCATACGCCTGATTCATCGAGATATTGGGTCCGGGACAGTTATGATGATCTTTTTGAACAGGGAAGAGAGCCTGAACAACTGGATAAAGAGAACTTGAGGAAATGGCTCATGGACAGAGGCTTTTCAGGAGAAGGAAAACCTCCTGTTCTTGATGATGAGATAAGGATGAGGATAGCAAATATATATATCGACCTGTACCAAAGAATAACAGGTCAGGAGTTCAAGCCAGGGATGGGCGATGTCCTTGCAAGGGTAAAAAAGAACCTGGAAGGGTATGTGTGATCAAAATGGACCTGTTCGATAATCTCAACCCAATTGATTTCAGATATTATGGAAGGAGCAAAAAAGCCCTTGATACTCTAGGTCCATATCTTTCTGAGAATGCTTTTATAAAATATCAGGCAGAAGTAGAAGTTGCACTTGTAAAAGTGCTTGCTGACAAGAAGCTCTGCCCAAGATCAGCATATGAAGAAGTCAAAACAGCAGCTTCAAAAGTGACCTGCAAAGAGATCTACGAAGAAGAAGACAGGATCCATCACAATATCAGAGCACTTGTCAACATTATCCAAAAGAAT
>JAHIYL010000057.1 GCA_018815145.1 Nanobdellota archaeon
ATGGAAAAGGGAAAAAACACAATTCTCTTGGACCGAAGGAGAGAGGCAAGGCTTAATTTGCCAAAGATAAGAAAAAACTCTGTTGTAGCCATCATTCCTGTCAGCGAGGGATGTCTGGGCGCATGCCACTACTGCAAGGTCAAGCAGGCAAGAGGTGATCTCTTCTCATATGATATCCCAACCATTGCAGCTGAGATTGAAACGGCTGTCAGGGAAGGCATCCGTGAGATATGGCTTACAAGCCAGGATATGGGCTGCTATGGTTTTGACATCGGTACAAACCTTGTGGAGCTTCTTAGATATCTGACAAAAATCAAAGGTGAATTTTTATTAAGGATAGGAATGGCAAATCCAAATCATGTGCTGGACTATCTTGATGAATTGATAGATATTTATGATGATCCGAAAATATTCAAATTCCTCCACATCCCTGTCCAATCAGGAAATGACAGGATGCTGAAATCAATGAACAGGAAGTACAGAGTCTCTGATTTCAAGAAGATTGTCTCAAGATTCAGAAAAGCCTTCCCTGAAATTGCAGTCTCAACTGACATCATATGCGGGCTTCCAGGTGAAACTCTTGAAGAATTCAATGAGTCAGTTGATCTGATAAAAAAGACAAGACCTGACGTACTCAACATCTCACGCTTCTGGGCAAGACCCGGCACTGTCGCGGCAGGGATGGATGGCCAGGTCCACGGTAAAGTGTCGAAGATCTGGTCACAGGAATTGACCAAAACCTTTCATAAGATTGCGCTGGAGAACAACCAGAAATGGATTAGTTGGGAAGGGGATGTAATTATTGATGAAATAGGCAGGAACAACACGTTTGTCGGAAGGAACTATGCCTACAAGCCCGTGATTGTGAAAGGAACGCATAGATTGGGAGATATTGTAAAAGTCAAAATAAAGAAAGTGACTAAGTTTGACCTGAGTGATTAGGCAAACACAGTTGTTTGTGTTATTTTATCTGAATGTAATAGATGATGAGTAAAAGGGTAAATTGGTTTATATTCTGTAAGTTCTGTTCCGTGAGGTTGAATCACAATATATGAAACCATATTTTTTTCCAGTTCATCCACAATCTCATATGTGTGATCAATACCAAATACAAGAACTCCAACTTTAATATTATTAGAATCCATACTTCTAATCATTGAATTTACTGCATCCCTCCCTCTTAATTGATCAATTTTTTTTTCTCTAATACTTTGTTCAATATAGAACATATATAAGTTATCTAAACCTCTTTTGAAGGCTTTAAAATCTTCGTCTGCATCTGGATTTTCAATTGTATTTAATTTATCTTCGTAGATTTTGTCATATACATCCAAGGTTGCATCTAATTCTATGATTTCCTCCGCCAAATTCCATTTGTAGTCGAATGTTCTCTTACTCTCTATAGATAAAAGATTTACGTTGTCCTCAAAACCCAATTTGTATAAAAAAGGACCTGGCATAATGCCTCTGAATATAGCAAATGGCTGGCAACCAGCTGGATTGGAGTCAAATCCTTCTAGACTATAAAGGTTTTTTACATCTTTATTTAATAGATATTCCTCAATTAACTCTTTATTGCCAGTAAATACTTTTTCACTACCTCCAATGTTATGTTCCAAACAAATTTTGAAAGGATCCTCATTCCATGTTCTTCCCTCTTTAAAGACTGAATTTGAAATACCATTGTAGAATTCTGATAATAGATAGTATATGTTTTTTTGGACTTCAAGTATTGCTGAAATTTCTATCTCCGCAGCATCAGTTTCAGGTAGACTATGTATATCCTGAATATATATGATTATCTTGTTTGAGTTTTCAAAAAGTCTATTTGGTTGCTTACTTTGCATAAGACTCAGCACATTTTCATAATAATTTAATCTGTCTTCATAGAATAGTCTATATTTTAATTCATCAGGATTTTGCAGCACAATTGCATAATTATTTGCATAAGTTCTAATTCCATTCAGATAATCATCAAAGGAAATTTGTCCGTAACTATCAATAGCATTTGAGCCACCTTGAATGGATCTCATTATCATATTGAAATGTTCTGTTTGAGAACCTTGAATAAAATCTACTGGAATCAGTTGGTCAGAAAGATCACCTTCGGGAATATCATAGTTACCCTCATTCTCAAAACTGTATTCTTCGTCTACAAATGCAGGTATAGAATACGAAGGAACCACAGGTATATCTGGAAGTGGAGCAGCAGCAGGTGCACAACCCATAATATTGCAAACATAGACAATTATTAATGCCAATGAAACAACTGCTATTTTTCTCATTATCTTATATATAATTCTCATTGACTTTTTAAACCTTTCTTCAACAAAATTTATTAATAATAATATC
>JAHIYL010000058.1 GCA_018815145.1 Nanobdellota archaeon
TCGGAAGACCGACAACATTTGTCCTTGAGCCTTTTATGTATTCGATGAATATATCTGATGTCTTATCCTCTGCATTATATCCGCCTGCCTTGTCAAGTGCATTCTGGTTTTTGATATAAGAATCAATTACTGTTTCATCCAATTCTTTGAATTTTACAACAGTTCTTTCTACAAAAATCTCTTTTTGACAAGTAGACGAATCTAAAACACACACACCGGTATATACCTGATGCACTTGCCCAGATAATTTCATAAGAATCTTTTTTGCTTCATTATTATCTTTTGGCTTCCCTATCAAATTACTGTCAAGGACAACAATTGTATCTGCTGCAATGATAAGTGCACCTTTTTCCTGTTTTGCAACATCTTCTGCTTTTAATTCTGCTAATTCTTTTACATATTTTTCAGGCTCAGAATATTCAACAGTTGATTCATCAACATTACTTGGTCTGACAGTGAACTCAATTCCAAATTCAGCCAGTAGACGCTTTCTCCTTGGAGAAACAGATGCAAGGATAATTCTCATTTTATGTATCTATCAATCATTCCTTCACTTGCTTTTCTTCTTTTTTCTTACAATTTTCTTTTCAGATTTATTTGGTTTTTTATTATCATTATTATCAATATGCCCTCTGAAATAAGTCACTTCTTTTTTGAAGAGTATCTTGACAGATTCATCCAAGATTTTCTTTAGTTTAGGATCATGGATCTTATCATGGACTATATTCTTATCCGCAAGCTTGAAATCATCTAGTCTTGCACCGGGTGTACTTAAGCCCTGGGCAATAGCATCAAGTGCATCTGCAAGCTTTACCACCTGTGATTCAATAGAAACAAGCCCCTCATATTCATTAAAAAGACCTAATAATTCATCCTTATTAGATAAATTTCTCACCAAAAGTCCGAATGCTTTGTTCTCAACTTCCTGGAACCTGCCTTCTGCAAGCACCTTTACCCAAGTCCCAATGTCTCCGGTTATTGATTCACCCATGTCATGCAGAGTTGCCATCCTAAGGACCTTATCCGGATCAATCTTTGTACCATTCTCCTTGAGTTCTCTTGCCAATAGATATGCAAATGCTGCAACATTGAATGAGTGAGCAGCAACTGAATCAGCATCATTACGCTTGAATCCTGAATAGAAAAATCCCTGACGGGGAAGCTCTTTTGTTATCTGAAGTGTGAGGAAGACCTCGAGTATGTCTTTTAGTTTTTGTTTTTCCATGATGATATTGGAAGTTGAGACGGGTTTATATTTTTTTATGAATTTTCAAAAAGCAGAATAATTTTTACTAAAAAGTAGTGAAATATCAAAACATTTAAATATAGCATTTCAATCGCCGGAATAGGTTGAAGAATCACTTACTCAGATTTGAATATAAAGACAGGAACAAAGAACAAATCATTTTGTTTCCTCTTTGAAAAAATGACAACCCACCCACCCACCTCAGTCAATGACATCCGTGAAACATGGTACTCTTACTACGAGGAGAAAGGTCATAAAAGACAGGAAAGCAGATCTTTAGTTCCCCCTCCTGAAAGTAGATTAAAGGACGTCTACACCATGAGTGCAGGCATGGAAAATGTGCCTGAATATTTTAATAAATTCATGAGGGGAGAATCTTTTTCTTCTTTGGATGTTATTGTGCAAAAATCATTCAGGCATTTTGATAATAATCCGGATGATGATAGTATTAAAACCCTCCTCTCTCTCTTTGAGATGGGCGCTGCCTGGTATGTCGAGAATTTTGAAGAAAAGCAGGTTATGAATGATCTCCTTAAATTTCTCACAGAAAAAATGGGCCTTGACAGGGACAGGATGTATTTCACAGTCTATGCAGGAAGAGAAAGAAAGATACCCATTGACAAGAAAAAGAGCATGACATTTGCACTGCATGATTATTTTGACGCAAGAATAGCATGGCAGGAATTAGGGATTGATGACAACCACATAATCAAGACAGGATACAAAAATAACTCAAAAAAACACCATGATGCGTTTTTGGGAGATACAAATCTCTGGGCAGAAGCTGGTTCTATGCATAAAGGATTCGGAAGGATTCTCGGCCCTCAGACAGAGATATTCTATGAGATGGATGACGGCTCACTTCTTGAGATAGGGAATGTTATTTTCACATCCCATTCTCTGAATGAAGAAGGTGAACTGAAAAAAGCACCGTTGAGAGTTGCTGAGGCTGTTTCTGGATTGGAAAGGCTTGCAATGATAAAGCAGGGGAAAAGCAATATTTATGAAATAGATGAATTGTCACCCTTTGTAGAAAAAATATGTGATCTCAAAGACATTAAATTCAGACATATAAATGGAGTTCATTATTGCAAAGCATTACAACAGGCTAATCTACTTAGGTCTTGCGCTTTTCTCTTGCATGATGGTGCAACTCCTGGTCATAGCAGAGGAAGGATATTAAAAGGCATGATGAGAGAGGTACTTAATGATTTTAAAGATGATATTGAAGAAAAAGGAGTGTACAAGACATTAAGGCCGTTGATTAGCCTCGCTGTTCAACCATACAAAGAGCAATATAATTTCACACAATATTATATATCCAAAATAGCCAAAGCATTTGAATTTGAAAACCAAAAGTATTCAAATACTTTTCTGGATGCATTATTTGGCATTAAGGGAAAAGCAGAGCCAGTGATTAAATATTTTTTAACAACACTGTATGTTGATAGAAACCAACACAACTCAGATTTATCTTTTTATCATCTTCCATATGAGATTGTAAGAGATTATAATCCTCCTTTTTTAGCCACAAAAATATTTTTTGATTTGGATACCTCTGCAAATATATTGTATCATACACTAGAAAACCTGAATAAAAGCTCGCCAAACAGACTAAAGCAAGCTGCATATGATGCCTATCTTACTTTGAATAATATAACAAAAAGTAAGAAAACAATGGATTCAAATGATGAATTCACTAGAATCACAAAAGTTTATAATAAATTGAAGAAGGATGTTACACCCATTATGACAGATTACTTAGTTGATCAAACAGAACAAAATATCTTCAATATTAATCTCTTTGTTCTTGCTATGGTATCTGACAAGTATTCGTTATTTGATGGAGATAATCTTAATAAAGATACAAACTATACTAGGCTTTTACAGGGTTTAAAAAGAAATTATAAAATATCTCTTCCAGATACTTAGCATTGTATCAGATATTCTTAACTTTCACTTCATCAAAAAATTCCTTCAATTTCTCTGAGAATTCAACCAATTCTTCATCAAGATACTTCTCTCTCTGACCAAAATCCTTATCAAGCATGGGAACGTCATTACGAAACTGCTGCAGAACAAACCTTTTTGCTCCTTTGCATTGCTCAGCAATCTTCAAAAGATCCTCTTCTGAGTGAAAATGTGGAATCACAGTTGTCCTGAATTCATAGTCCAATCCGCTGTTCTTGATTAATTCTACTGATTTCTTAATCTTAGAAATATCTGTCTTGACCTTGGTCACTTCATCATATTTCTCAAAAGGTGCTTTTATATCCATTGCAAGGTAATCAACAAGCTTCTCTTCAATGATTATTTTCAGCATCTCTGGATTTGTGCCGTTTGTATCGAGCTTCACCAGAAGATCTCTCTCCTTTAGTTTCTTTAAAAAATCAGGAAGCTCTGCATGTAGTGTCGGCTCGCCTCCGGTCAGACAAACGCCGTCATACCACTGCTTCCTCTCATCAAGGACCTTGAACACCTCTTCTTCAGGCATTGTTGGGATATCTTTATGATTTTTTATAAGGTCCGGATTGTGACAAAAAGGACATGAAAAATTGCATCTTGACAAAAATAATGTTGCTGTTGTATATGGCTCATAATTAAGTATATCTGTCTTTTGCATGCCTTTTATGTCTAATGCCATTTTATTGAAAAATATGACCAAAATTAATAAAAAATCAATTCATAAGTAGCTTTACCTGGTCCACATCATGGGCTGTCCCTACAATGTTCTCGTTTGCATCAAAGAACAGGACTGTCGGTATAGGAAGGCTTCCGTCTTCATTTCTCTTCACACGGTCCTTGATATCTTTATAGTACTGCCGGAACTCCTTAACACCATCATCAGCACCAAGAGATGTCTCTGAACCTGTCATTGCTGACACTGTTGCCAGATGCGCTTTGACAGCTTCACATTTGCTGCAGTTTGGAAGCGAAAATACTTTATACTTCTGGATAGGTCCAAATTCCATTGAATTACCTATCTCCTGATTGACCATCGCTGATTCGTTCTCTGTTTTTGCATTATTTGCTGAGAATTCATTGTTCAATCCCTTTTCTTCAGAATACTCAAACCTGTCTTTGAATTCCTCTTTTTTTCCTGCATTCCAGTGATCGACCGGTCTATAATAACCTACTATCCTTGAATAAACTTCACATTTCTTATTGCAGCTTTCCATTTTTTCACCTCATAAATATACTTTGTATCATTGTGTTTATTATCGCATCAGGCACTTTTTGCTTTAATTTCATCTTCCAGATCATGCGCACTGTGGCATGGACAGGTAAAATGCTCTCCTGCTATATAGCCATGCTCAGGGCATATGGAAAATGTTGGTGTTATTGAAAAATAAGGCAGCCGTGTATTGCTTGCTATCTTTTTTACAAGCCTCTTGCATGCCTCAGGAGATGACACTTTCTGACCCAGGAATGTATGGAACATGGTCCCCCCTGTATAAAGCGGTTGTATATCATCCTGATGCTCAAGAGCAGCAATAAGGTCATCTGTATCTCCTACAGGCAGATAAGTTGAATTTGTGAGGTATGGTACATCTGTTCCTGCTGTCTTGATATCAGGATACAGTATCCTGTCAAGCCTTGCAAACCTGAATGCTGTCGATTCAGCAGGCGTCGCTTCGAGATTATAAAGGTTTCCTGTCTCCTGCTGGTATTTTGTCATTGTTTCTCTCATGAAATTCATCACTTCAATGGTGAATGCCTTGCCTTCTTCAGTCTTGATGCTCTTCCCAAGGAAATTTTCACATGACTCGTTCATACCGCAGAGCCCGATTGTTGAAAAATGGTTGCGAAGTGTGCCTAAATAAACTTTTGAATAAGGCATAAGCCCGTTATCCATATTTTTCTGGACTAGAACTCTTTTGATCTCAAGAGATTCGCTCGCTAAGTCCATTCTCTGTTTCAGAAGATCAAAGTATTCTTCCTTTGTCTTTGCTTCATATCCTATCCTGTTCATATTGATTGTAACAACACCCATCGAACCTGTAGAATCTCCCATTGCAAATGTTCCGCCCGGTCTCTTGATCAATTGGTTCATATCAAGATTGAGCCTGCAGCACATTGCCCTGATCGAACTTGGATCAAGGTTTGAACCTATATAATTCTGGAAATATGGGCTTCCGTATTTTGATGTCAGCTTAAAAAGAATGTCTGTATTCTCTGAATCCCAGGTGAAATCATTTGTCAAATTATATGTAGGGATAGGGAAAGTGAAAATCCTCCCATTTGCGTCTCCTTCAAGCATGACTTCTAAAAATGCCTTATTAATCATATCCATCTCTTTCTGGCAATCACCATAGGTGAAATCCTGCTTCTTGCCGCCGACAATAGCTTTCTCATCCTTAAGATCATTGGGAACAGTCCAGTCAAAAGTCAGATTAGAGAAAGGATACTGCGACCCCCATCTTGAGGGGATGTTCAGAGAGAATATCAATTTCTGCATATTTTGCTTGACCTGTTTGAACGTGAGATTATCAGTCCTGACAAAGGGCGCCAGCAGAGTATCAACACTTGAAAATGCCTGCGCTCCTGCCCATTCCATCTGGAGGCAGCCAATATAATTTACCATCTGATGGACAACAACATCCATATGTTTTGCAGCCTTTGCATCAACCTTGTTCCTTACACCGCCAAAACCCCGCTCAAGAAGTGTCTTCAGTGACCAGCCTGCACAATATCCGACAACTGCATGAGATAAATCATGGACATGTATCTCTCCTTTTTCATGGGCATCGGCAATCTTTCCGGCATAGATATAATTCATAGCATAGGTCTTTATGACCTTTCCGGAGGTATATAGTAGCAATCCTGAGAATGAATACTGCTCATTGGAATTCTCATTCACATCCCAGTGCACCTTGTCCATATAGCCTGATATCACATTCTGCACATCCAAAAAAGCATTCTTGTATTCCCTGACTCTCTTATGCTGCTGCCTATATAATATGTAAGCTTTTGCAGTAAGATAATGTCTTTCTTCCACAAGCACATATTCAACTGTATCCTGTATCTGCTCGACATTAGGGATCTCATTGTCTTTAAATCTCTCATTTAGGATTGCAATAACCTTATCACCAAGTAACTTACTCAATTCCTTGTCCTTCCCGCCGACTGACTGTGCTGCTGAAAAGATAGCTTCTGTAATTTTTTCTTCCGAGAACTCAACAATCCTTCCATCTCTTTTTCTTATTTTTTTGATCTTATTTTTCAATCTCTTCCACCCTATTATATACTTTATGTGATTTTTTTTATCTCTTTTTCAAAGGACTCGATATCTGTGAATTCCTTATAGACTGAAGCAAATCGGATGTAAGCCACCTTGTCGATTCTTTTGAGGTATTTCATCACCAATTTACCTATCTCTTTGCTTGGAATCTCTACTGAATCTCTGTTCCTCAGGTTTGTCTCGATATCAGTGACCATATTTTCTATCTGTTCATATGTAACCGGCCGCTTCTCACATGCCCTTAGTAGACCTTTCTCAAGCTTCTGCCTATCGAACTGCTCCCGTTCGCCTGTCTTTTTTATTACAATCAGGCTCACTGATTCGATCCTTTCATAAGTTGTGAACCTTTTTTCACAGGAAATGCACTCCCGCCTTCTTCTAAAAGCATCATTGTTCTCAGTAGCTCGCTTGTCAATGACCTTAAGTTCCAGTGAACCGCAATAGGGGCATTTCATCTTACAATCTCATAATCTGATAAGTTTTCTCAAAATTTACGATTGAACAGTAAACACAATATGTTGTGTATATTTGATTCAAAACATACAACATCTGGTATATTCTAATAACTTAAGTACTTTATAAATATTCCTGTCTTCAAAACTATATTTGCAAAAATCACAGTTTCAAATTATAGTTTTTTTTGATTATTTTGCAGCATTATAATTCCACTCCATATATTTAGAAATTTATAATCTTAGCCAAAATTTCAGTCGAAAAAACACCCTTTCTATTGAAAACACCCCGTTTTACTCAATCGCAATTACTACAAAAATTTATTAAATAAACTGAATTAAAAATACTAATATTAGAGTATTTACCGCAAAAATGGGACAACAAGAAGTATATGATTTTTTGAAGAAGAACAAAAAAGATTGGTTCACGTCTAAAGATATCGCTGAAAGACTTGATGTCTCAATCGGTTCTGTCACAAACAATCTAAAAAAGCTAAGAAAGAGCGGTTCTGTGAAATTCAAGTTCGACAACAACAAGTATTATTATGTTTTTAAGGCCTAAAAGCCAAGTTTTTTAATTTCTTACACATTATGCATATATATGCTATATCTGGTCGCAACACCAATTGGAAATCTTAGTGACATAACTCTTCGTGCTATAGAGACACTGAAGAACTGCGAACTCATACTTGCTGAAGATACACGAAGAACAGGTATCCTCTTGAAAAGATATGATATTGCAAATAGGATGGAAAGCTTCAATGACAACAATAAGGAGATAAAGACAAAAAGGATCGTCCCGCTCCTGAAACAGGAAAAGGATATTGCTCTTGTCAGTGATTCAGGAACACCTGGAATATCTGATCCGGGATTCTACCTCACCAGAGAATGCATAAGAGAGCAAATTGCTGTCAGCCCTATTCCCGGTGCTTCTGCTTTCATATCTGCGCTTATTGCCTCAGGCCTTCCAACAGATAGGTTTGCATTTTATGGGTTCCTACCAAAGAAACCAGGTAAACTAAAGAAAATCCTGGAAGAGATAAAGATAAGAGAAGAGACCAGTATATTCTATGAGTCTCCACACAGGATAAGGAAGGTCATCGACACGATGTGCGAGGTGATTCCCGGACGAACAGTTGTCCTGGCAAGGGAAATCACAAAGAAATTTGAAGAATTCATCCGTGGAACACCGGCAGAGATCAGGGAGATGACAAAAGAACATTCACTCAAAGGCGAATTTGTTGTACTAATAGGCAAGAAATGAAAATAGAAGGGCAGGCGCATGTTTTTTTCTTGATATTCTGCATTGCGGGTGCAAAAGGTGCTTTTGGTTCATTCTGGCATTGAGCTTCGCTGGATTCTGCAGGCATACCCCGCAAGCACCATGCAATTCAGTACAAGCATGAGCTCAGTCATGATCCTTATCTATCTTTCTGCAGGGATAGGCACCAAGGAAAAAAATCTGCACTCCTGTTTTTCCCCTCCCCTTTGCCCTATTTTATTAGGACAAAAAATAGTAAAGCTGTTAAAGTATTTATTTTTTTCTAAGTTTAATAGTCCCACTCTTCTACAAAAACTGAGTGATTCTAACAAAAAGAAGTAAACTTAAACCCCATGACAATGGAATCCAGAAAGGGATATTTAATAATGTTGGATTGGCAAATTGATAAAGCCCGACCGAAGTAAAGGCAAATTCCATTATAAAACCAACCAACACAAAAATCACAAAGAGAATATGGTCTCTGGGTTTATGCCAAAAATAGGATCTGACAACATAAATTGAGATTAGTATGAAGAAAATTAAGAAATCGTTTTGCCAAAATAAAATAACAGAAACAAAAGTTAAACCGAGAATAGCCATTTCCCTGATAATTTCTTTCTTTTGCCTGATTTTCAGGCCACTTAACCTGTTTAAGAATGAATCTTTAATCATTTTTACATAATATTTCGATTTACAGTCATTTCTTTCTTAAGAACAAAGATTCTTTGACTATATTCCGGACTTTTACAAAATCAGCTTCTGTGACTTCTTTTCTAAGGTGCATGCGCGCATTTGCCTTGCAGAGCCTCATTATCCCTATCACTATCCTCGGTGTGACCTCTATGATGAATTCATCCTCGTATTTCTTTATCTTTTCAATGAAATCCACGACCGCACTCTCAAGCTTTTTTGGAAATGTCACATTTATCTCCTCGGCAAAGCTGATATAGTCCCTGATGAATTCAATATCTTCTTTTAGAGGTGCATCTTTCTCATCTTTGAGTATTTTTTTTGTTATATGCAAAAACCCTTCAACTCCTGGTTTTCTTACAAGAAATACGATATGGAATCTGGATAGGAGAGCTGATTCAAATGGAAGCTGTTTTTTCAGTGTCTCCACCATCTTTCCGACAAATTTGTCACCTTTAGGATTCGCAGTGGCAAGGACACGGACATTTGTCTTTATCTTCATGCTCTTGTTTGCCTTGTCATATGATATGAACCCTTTTTCCATAGCAGAATAAAGATATGCATAATCCTCTCTCTTCATGAGATTAAGTTCATCTATGGCACAGAGTCCTCCATCAGCACGCGGAAGCAGTCCGAGAGTTGTCTCTTTTCCCTTCATTGTAACCCCAAGTCCTGCTCCACTGGTTCCTGAACCAAGGCCAAATGAAGATATCGGATGCAGTTGTGCTGCAGCTCTCAGAAAGACAGTCTTCCCAGTGCCCGGATCGCCAATCAGAAGTATATGTATAGGCTCAGTAGAGAAAAGCTGGAGTGCAATCGCTTCTTTCACATCCCCAAGACCAAATATATTTGGTGCAATAAGTGCCTTAATTTTTTCCTCAGCATATTTGGAAAACCCTTTGAATGCCCGCTGTCTTGTCTCCTTCAGGACGTCTTCATTTACTGAGTCGATGAAACTTTTTATCTCACTGTTCTTTGTCTTTGATGTCAGCTGCGGGTAGAGCCGGTCCTCCATTATCTTTGGAGAAAGACCAAGCTTCTGGAAGAATATGTCTGCTTTTTTTGTCCTGACAAGATATTTGGCCTTTTTGAAATTCTCTTCATCAATAAGCCCTTCAAGGCTCAACAGTGGTTTTTTTTTCTGCTCGCTCATCGGTTTCAACAGGTTGAACAGGTCTGAGATTGTATTCTGCATGACAAAACAGAAAGATTTGCTGATATAAATAATGTTATGGTTAAGAAGGATTGACTTCAGAAGGTTTATAATCCATAGAGGTAATTTCACTTATGAATTTGTTTGCAAAATTAACATTTGCTTTCTCTCCTTTATATTCAAATTGCTTTCTGTCATATAAATTGATGAATGTGTGGATTCCTTTTGCCACAATAGTTGAGTATAGCTGCAATCTTGCCATTCTTCGTTCTTTAATCACCGGTAAATTATCTTGACCCAAACTTTCTGTCTGTCCAATAGGAACTATTTTTTTAATTTTCTGCTCTAAAATATCCTCAACAATTTTTCTTTCATCATTTTGATTTGAATCAAATATTTTGTTATATGACTCATACTCTTCATCCATTAAATTTTTTAGATATACTTTTGCCCGTTCCATTTTTTCATTATGTTTTTTAATCATTGTATCTATACTAAATTTTTTTATTTCTTCAAAATATTCTGTTGCTGCACGCTGAAATAAACCATTATAAGTAGGGATTTTTTTATTTTTAAGATCATAATTATTTCTTTTAATAATGAATTTGGTCAAGAGAGAATCCTCAACATCATATTTAAATTTTTGAAAAATTCTAAAATCTCTTCTAAAAGAATCTTCAGCGATTGTTCCCCTAAAATTGAAAGGGTCCCCTTGATTTTCGGATAGATTATATATTGCCTGTACAGTAGGTGTTCTTACTGATAGAGACAATAACGAATTTCTATCAATATTTCCATCAGTATCACTAATTGCCAATGGTGCTTCCTCTGAAAGTAAGCCATATTCAACCAACAATGAATGTGTTCCAAAAAAAAGTATCCAATCATCAAGAAATCTTCTATTGTCTTCAAATGATTCTAATTGTGTATCTTTTTCAATTATTCTAGATTTTTTTTCAAATATAACATTATTAATTTTATTCACTGAAAGTAAATTAGAAAATGTATTATTATATAGTCTTTGTACGTAATTTTCCAAAGGAGTTGAATTACTAACAGGTGTTCCTCCATGTGGAGTAGTTGTTTTTTCACTATCAAATTCCCAAATAAGATTAAATGAATTTGTCACATTCTCTTCTAGCTAATCCTGACTAATATATAAACGTTTCCGAAATTTAACCACTAAAAAATGATTATTTGAAAAGAATGCTCACATAGCTCACAGAACTGGAATAATCCTCAGTCAGGTCGCTCGACGTGTAATGCATGAGAAGACTGCCCTTTGGCTTGACCTCTTCATCAGAAAACAGTTTCATAAGAAGCAGGATAGGATAATATCCGCAGATTGTCACCTGTGTAGTATTGATGTAATCAGAAAAGCCGGGTATGTCAAGCTTTGTGATGAAGTCAATCCCCTTTCTGTCAAGATTATTCAGCCGCTCCTTTATGTCGCTCGTGAAGGGAAGGTAGCCATAGCTTCTGCCGTAATGTGTGAAATCTGAACTAACTATGAAGACAACATCTTTTTTTGAGAGGACTTTTTCCATCTCTTCACCAAGCTGCCTGAAATCAACATCTCGATTCACAGATATTGCAACAATGCGAATATCCTTCATCCTGTCCTTGCTTGCAAACTGCAGAAGTGGCAGCTGGACTTCTATTGAATGCTCATTCATGTGCGCATCCTCATTTATGTCAAGACAGGTATTCTCCTTAAGTTCTATTGCCAGGTCCTTGTCAGTCTTGACCATGCCGAACGGTGTCTTCCAGTCTTCAATTGATATCCCGCTCTGTTCACCCATGTGAGAAAAACCAAGCAGAACATATGTCTTTGGAAAATGTGATTCAGCAATCTCCTTGTATGCCCAAAGAGCACAACTGCCTGAATAAACATAACCTGCATGCGGTACGATGATACCTTTTATTTTTCTGGACTCATTTCTTGTTATGGGAAGTTCTCCCGGCCCAAGTTTTGCTGCGAACAGACCGGTTATTTCTTTTTCAAGCTGTTCAAAATCTCCTTCATAGAATTTTCCTGCAACAATAGGGCTTCTTACCATGCAAAAAGAAAAAGGAATGCTGTTTTAAAAAGATTACTCTTCACCAGGTTTGTCAATGAGCTCTTTTGTCTCCCTTTCTATTACCTTTTTTTTGCTTCGGGCTTTGCCTCCTGTTTCTTAAGATCTTCAATCTCTTTGTCAAGCCCTGTCTTGCCGCTTCCTGACAGCACAAATTTGTAGAATAACAATGCAACCATTGCAAACACAACAAAACCGATTATATAAAATGTCATACCAGAGAATTGCAGGCTCATATCAAACTTGTCCCAGAAACCCTGCACCTTCTCATCATATACTATCTCACCTGAATCAATCTCCTCTGGTTCAACAGCCTGTTCAGATACATCAGATATATCGTGGATATTGACTGATTCTTTGGAACCGGACACCATATCCAGATACTGGCCATAGCTAGTCCTGTATCTTATTTCATAAAGATAGTCTTCTGAATATGGGAGGATGAATTCAGTGAACCGTTTGATACCAAGGTCCTGAACCCTGTAAGTCTTGTACTCATCTTCACCAGCAAATACCTTAAGCACTATATTTTGGAATGTGTTGAATGTCGGATTGACCAGCCGTACGATGGTCTCATTCTCTTTTTGCAGTGTCCATACATAGAATCTCTCCATCTCAACATTTACGGGCAAGAATAGAGTATAGTTCTTGAAGATTCCTGATACTGTATAGAGCACCTCAACTGCAATAGAAAAATTGCCGACATGTTTTGAACTGAGTGAAAAATTCAGTTTTTTTTCCTCGGCGGTTTCAAGATCACCCTGCCATCTCAGGCTGCCTTTTCCAAAAGGACCCAGCTGGCTTGAATAGCTTTCGACTTTCATTGTTTCTGGAAAAAGCACATTCATGTATACATTATCAAGATCTTCATTTGACAACAGATTATATGTGGCATTTAATATCTCTTCTGGTGCCAGCGTGCTGCTTGAAATGACAAATTCTGCTTCGATGGCAGATTTTGCAACTTTGATGTCTTCACTTTTTGTAGATGTAATGCTCTTGTCCAGAAAAAAATATTTTACAGATATATTTCTGGTATACTCTTTTTCTTTCAGGCCCTTGACTATGTATGTACATTTCTTCTGTTTTCGTGGCGCAAGCTCTCCGTTCCAGGAAACAGAAGTACCTGTCATATCACAGCCAACAGCCGAAATCACCTTGAAATCATCAGGATATGCATCAACAAAGCTTATGTTTTCTGCTATCAGTTCACCGTCATTTGCAATAAGGATTGTCATCTCTGATGACTCACCTTCATATAGAATGGTCTTTTCAGTTGTTGTATTGAAGACTATATTTGCATAGGAAGCATAAATCTCCAGGTCAAATGTGATGTTGATGTTCACCTCATGGATATCCGGCGGCATCTCCCTTCCCTTATAAAGATACTTGACATTGTCCACACAGGTCTTATATATCCATTCCGAAGCACAGGTCTGGTTGGAGAGATCAACTACACTGTTATATCCTTCAGGAAAAAATATTATGGTCTGGTTGGAAAACCGATTGAATATTGCCTCATATTCGTCCCCGTCTACCATAAATGGTTGGCCTGAAGCGACATTTCCTTCAAATATTTTCTCTTCATAGAGTGCACACACAGAAAATGATAAAAGAATAATGAAAATAAGGTATAAGGCCTCTTTTTTTTTCATACTTTATTTTAGGTTTCAACAGTAATATAAAGTTTTCTAAAGAAGCGCTGCATTATTGAAACTCTCTCGGACTGTGCTTTGCTTGTCCGGAGATTCTTGAAAATATTTTCACATATACTGATGCCTTTGGCATGAAGGGCGTAAAGCCCATTTTAGATAAAAA
>JAHIYL010000059.1 GCA_018815145.1 Nanobdellota archaeon
AAGGATTATAGAAAAGCATTGGAGTTTATCAAAGAAAATATTCCGGAAATTATAAGTATGAACATGAAAAAAAGCTATGCTAAAAGGTTTTTTTATACAATGGCAGGATTCTATAAAGATGATATGGGTTATGATAGCTTAACATATCTTTATGAGCTTTCGCACAAAATATTGAGAATTGCTTAAAATGGTAGAGTTTATTGAATTTAAAAGAAAGATTGAAGAAATTCTTCTCCAAGATTATAGGATTAATTTTCTAGGTAAAAACATTGAAAAAATCGTTAACCAGATATCTGATATTAGAGCCAAAAAGATATATTCATGGATAGAAGAGATTATCGCACGCAAGACAATTCCTATCAAAGCGACTAAAACCAATATATATAAAGATTGGCATTTGTATGAGCTTTTGACTTTTAGATATGCATTCAACATGGATGGGACAGAATACAGGATTCTTTTAGTTAAGATCAAAAATTCATTCTATATTGAATTTCATTTAGGTGATCATAAGTATTATGACAAGGTTAGGAAAAATCTGTTTGTAAAAGAAGAGGAATTGTGAAAAATGTTGGACAAAATAAATATGAAAATTATTGCAGAGTTAAAAAAAAATTCTAGAGAGACTGTCAGAAATATTGCTAAAAAAACTGGTTTAAGACCTTCTACTGTGCATCTTCGTATGCAAAGATTAGTTGAAGATGGTATTATTGAAAAATTTACAATCAAGACAGATGATAAGGCAATGCATGAAAATTTTGTTGTCTACATACTTGTGAATACTGATAAGATGATTCCAAATGATGTTTTTAATAAAAATCCTCATATCAAAGAAGTATTTGGTATCACTGGTGAGCATGACCTTATCATGAAGTGCAAGTTTGGCGGGATTGAAGAGATGAACAAATTCATCCTTGATTTCAGGAAGTTGCAGGAAGTCACAAATACGCTTACCATGATCGGAACGACAATGATAAAGGAAGAGATATAAGAAAACCAGCAAGGATGAATTAAGGGATGAGGCGTATTTTATGCCAGCATGAAGAAAGAGAAGAAGATGCAGAGGATTGTGAAAGGAATGGGAAACACATAAAAATGGAAAAATATTGTTTATTACTGGCATATAAGATTAATCAGAAAATGGGGGAGAAGCCTTGGCATGCCCATCAAATTGAGCCCTGAGGCATGCGGGTCAGCAATAAATGAGAAAACCGTTAGTCATCATTGCAGTTGTCCTTATTTCATTGGTCATTGGGATACTTATATGGAATAATCCTGGAATCCTTCATCTTAAGTACACTAGATCAGTTCAGGAGGATCCGGTTCTAAAAAAGGTTACAGAGAGCATTTCCAATGGAAAGGAGTATCTGCTGAGGACAATCGATCCTGAGTTAGGGGGTGTGCACAAGTATTACTATCCCAAAACAGGAGAGTTTGACAGGGAGCTGACGACAACTTACACAGCGACCACGCTGTATGCCCTGCAGAAAATCAGCAACAATGTCAGGGCAGACCCGAGGATTGCAGAAGTCACACCTAAGGTGGTGGATTTTCTTTTCTCCATGCAGAACAATGATCCTGATGACAGAGGATATGGCGGATTTCAGTACTCATATGACCTGGTGACAGGCAAAAAAGACAGCATGTATGTATCTGGAACCAATTCCAAGACAATATTTCTCATGCTTTATATGTATGACCTGACCGGGGAGAACAAGTATCTTGAGTCAGCTGTCAAGGCAGGGGATTTCCTGCTCACGCTCCAGATGAACAACGGGACAATTGTTTCATATATAAAGAAAGATGGTGAGGGACACTGGTACAGGTCCACAGAATATTCATACCTTTACAATAGTGAGAGCCTTTCTGCATTGTCAAGGTTATATGCAAGAACGGGCGAACAGAGGTTCCTAGATGAGGCAGACATGATTGCCACCAAGTTCGCATTGGACATCAATGATTCGGGCTGTTATGTCGGCGACGATTACAGGGTGCCAAATCCCATATCGAGCGCATGGCTCATTATGTCAATGTTTGACTATTTTCAGGTTGCGCTGGATCCTGACATAAAGGAGCTGGTGGAGGAGTGCAGCCTGGAAATGCTTGACAGGCAGTTAACAAATGAGAGCCAGAAGGATTACGGCAGATGGAGGGAGGCATATTCAACCAGTGCTAACGGCTGGATAATGGAAGTCATGTCAGAGCTGCACACCTACTGTGTACTCAATGCCGAAGAAAACTGTGAAAAATACATGTCCGCAATCAGAAAAGCAAACGCATGGATGGAGCAGAGGACGTATAACGGAAGCAACTATTATAGTGACCCGGGTGCAGTTGGCGGGATAATAAGATATGATGATGACTGGAGCATAAGAACAGACAGTGTCGCGCACACTATGACAGCTTATGCAAACGCATACGGTTATCTTAAGGAAAACAGTAAGGAAGATATCGGCAAAAATGAGATCATTCTGTATGCAGTGGGGGATCTGGTGCTGGACAGGGGGATTGAAAGGAAGGTTTATGAGAAAGGCGGTGGAGACTACTCCTTCCCCTTCATCCCTATCAGGAAAAAGCTGGATGAAGCTGACATACTCTTCGGAAACCTGGAGAGTCAGATGTCGGACCTTTCAGGAATAAAAGCAGACAAGCTTGCAGATAATCCCGTATATTTCAAGGCAGAGGAGAAGGCGGTCTCTGGTCTTAAATATGCAGGGTTTGACATACTCAGTGTTGCTAATAACCATGCATTAGATTATGGACGGGAAGTATTTCTGGACAGTCTCAGGATACTGGACCATGCAGGCATAGCCTATGTGGGAGGGGGAAAAGACATACAGGACTCCCAGCTTAAGGTCATTGAATCTAAGGGCACCAGAATAGGTTTTATTGGTTATACTTATCCCAGGAGCGACAGAGTCTATGCTTCATGGGAGCCTGGTGTTGTGCAAAGCGGGGTCAATGTTGCAGAGTTTGACGAGCTTGAGGCATTGTCAGAGGCTGCAGCTGACGCTAAAAAGAAAGTTGACATCCTTATTGTGTCCTTGCATGGTGGCACACAGTATACTCCTGAACCAGATGAATACCAAAGAGTGGTATCTGAGGCACTGATTAAAGGCGGGGCAGACCTGATCATCGGCCACCATCCCCTTGTCGTACAGCCTCTGGTTAGGTATAAGTCCGGCTGGATTGCCTACAGCCTGGGAAATTTTGTGTTTGACAGGAGAGACAGAGAGCATAGCAGCGGTGTGATCCTCGAAGTTACAATCGCTGAAAACAGGATAAGAAGCTTAGGGTATACAGGCGTGCAGCTTACAGAGGATTTCCAGCCTGCCCTGGCAGGCACTGCCGAGGAGACAGGGGCTAAACCCTCGTTCGGTTTCAGATGGGCACCAGAGGCTCTGGCAGCTGTAATTATATTGTTGACCCTGGCCTTGTACAGGGAGACAGATTTTACAGAGAAGCCTAAAAAGAAAGGGCATTTTATGATAAAGGCTTACAGGCATGCTATAAGATTCATCTCACGCTATTATTTCCTGCTTTATATCATTGCATTTCTTCTGCTGGTTCGAAATGATTTCAGTGTGCTTTCCCTTAATCACCAAGAGATCGATTACCTGACAATATCATCCAAATCAGCCAAGGATATCATCTTCAACACATACGGCGACCAGCTGCCAGTCTGGTTTTTGCTTCTCAAGGCTTACACAGCTGTTTTTGGGTTTTCTCAGCCGATCCTGGTCGCATTCAGCGTTTTCTTCTTTATCTTGGCTGCCTGGTCATTCACATGGCTTGCAGGAATCTACAGGCTCAACAAGGCACTGGTTGCTGGTCTCATTCTTTTCAATCCGCTGCTGATTATGGGTGTTGCGACCTTGGTGAAGCATTGGTCATTCCTTATGCTCCTTGTCGGACTGACACTATTCTTCTACGAAAAAGCCAAGTTGCAAAACAGGGTGAGAGATTATATGTATCTGGGATTAACAGCCGCAATCGGCTTGTACTCAAACCTTATTTATATCGTTTTTTGTTTCCTCCTGTCTATTTATGT
>JAHIYL010000060.1 GCA_018815145.1 Nanobdellota archaeon
TATATATAAAATTTTTGGGAAAATGGATATTTCCAGCAAAATTATTAAATCCTCTCCTATTCTAAAGATTCAATATGCTGCCCTGGACAATCAAATATATCCCAAAGAAAAGCTCTGACATAATCGGACAGGAAACACAGGTAAAAAGACTTCAGGACTTTGTCAAAGATTACAAAAAAGAGAAGAAAAAAGCTATCCTCATATATGGCGCTCCCGGCTGCGGCAAGACTTCGGCTGTGCATGCTATTGCAGGAGAGATAAGCCTTGAACTTATTGAGATAAATGCATCGGATGCCAGGAATAAGGATGCAATACTTGACAGGGTTGGAGGCGCTTTAGGCCAGCAGTCGCTCTTTTTTAGCGGAAAGATCATCCTGATCGATGAGATTGACGGGCTTTCAGGAACAAAGGACAGAGGAGGGCTTTCTGAAGTTGCAAAACAGATTGACAAATCAAGTTTTCCTATAATCATGACTGCCAATAATCCATATGACCAGAAATTTAAGGCATTAAGAAAGAAATCTGAGCTTGTGGAATTTAATACACTTGATTACAGGGCAGTCAAGAAAGTCCTTAAGAATATATGTTATAAGGAAAAGATCAATTACGATGATACAGCTCTTTCGGCACTTTCCAGGAGAGCAGGAGGCGATCTTAGGGGTGCAATAACAGACCTGCAGGTCCTTGCAGAGCATTCAAAGAGGCTCAGGCCTGAGGATGTCGATGAGCTTTCAGAAAGACGGCAGACAGAATCCATGGTAAATGCCCTGGTAAAGGTATTTAAGTCTACAAACCCGGAGATAGCTCTCAGGGCGTTTGATGATATAGAAGAGGATATTGACCAGATTTTCCTATGGGTGGATGCAAATCTTCCAAAAGAATACACAAAGGCCGAAGATCTGGCCAGAGCATATGACACTCTGTCATTAGCTGATGTATTCAGAGGAAGAATACGAAGATGGAACTACTGGCGATACCTTTCATATATCCATCAGCTACTGAGCGCAGGGATAGCGCTCTCAAAGGATGAGAAATACAAGGTTTTTGTGAAGTACATGCCAACAATGCGCCTCCTCAGGATATGGCAGTCAAACATGAAGAATGCAAAGAAAAAGGCAGTTGCACAGAAGATTGCAGACAGGACGCATACTTCTGAGAAGAGAGTGATGCAGGACACACTGCCTTACCTCAGGACCATTTTTTTGAATAATCAGGAAAAAGCAAATGCACTGGCAGATGAGTTGGATTTGCAGAAGGAAGAGATTGAGTGGCTGAAAAAGAAGTAGGAAAAATATGATTTTCTGTTAATTAAAAAAGTCATTACTAAATTTTATTCAGATATTATTTCTTCAATTAAAGCAGAGATATCTTTGATTGGATCTTTTTGACTATGTTCTCTCATAAATTTTTCTCTGTTTGGAAATAATTCTTCATAACCTGGTTCTTTATTTAATATTTTTAATAAAGCTTCACTGAATTCCTCTGCACTTGTTGTTAATTTAGTTATGCCCATACTATTTGTCCAAAGTAAATCTTCACCTTGCATATTAGGTTGCAGACTGATGCTTGGTACATCATAGGCACTCATTTCAACCAAGTAATTTGATGTTGAGGAGACACACACAGCAGCGATTGCCGCATATTCATGAGGTCTATAGTCAGTACAAAACTTAATATCAACCCCATCAATTTTTGCTATTTCTTTATGCATCCATTCAGTTTTTTCTCTTTCATGAGGCTTAAACACTATTTGTAGATTATTTTTATCTTGCTCTGGAAGTAATTTGACTCCATTTATAAACTCAGTAAATAGTGATTTTTCATCATATCCTAATGTATTACCATTATCAGTTGAAATAGGTCTGGAAGCATAAAATATAGTCTGTTTATTTGGATCAAGTCCCATTCTTTCTAATATTTTTTCTCTTGACTCTAATGATTTTGCTGCTGCGACTTTTTGATAATAAGGGTTACCTAATGGCAAAAGTATACCTTCATCATAACCTGCATCTAACCAGTATTGCTTAATTCTTTCATCAACAACAATAATATAATCTGGTTTTTTTTGAATTTCAGCAGATTTAGGTATATTCATAATATAATTTGCAATTATCATAACTTTTCCATCAAAGGAAGATGGAACTTGTCTCATATCATCTGTTATTAATAGTTTTGCTTCAAGGTTTGAGAAATCAAAAACCTCATCTTTATGATGATATTGTACACCATCACCAGAAGGTAATTTTTCCTTTACTCTAGCATCATGAAAATAGAAATCAATATTAGTTCCTTTTTTAGCAAAACTATTTAAGACTGGCACCATGGAATTTTTCCCACCGTATTCAAATATATATGCTGCAATGTCTGTCATTTTTCTTAAAGAATTCAAA
>JAHIYL010000010.1 GCA_018815145.1 Nanobdellota archaeon
AGAATAAAATATTAAAAAAATTATTTTTTCATCTTCAGGACTTCTCTGATCTTCTCAATCACATGCACATATGTCAGTCCGAACTCCTTCATAAGTACAGTGGGCGCTCCTGATTCTCCGAACCTATCCTCAACACCTACCCTTTGGATAGGTACGGGATATGTTCCGCTCAGGAATTCTGCAACAGCACTTCCAAGTCCTCCTGTTATCTGGTGCTCTTCTGCTGTGACAATTGCTCCTGTCTTTTTTGCTGCAGCTAGTATTGTCTCTTTATCCAATGGCTTGATAGTATGGCTGTTGATCACCTGAACATCTACACCTTCAAGTGCAAGCTTTTTTGCAGCAACAAGAGCCTCATATACAAGGACTCCGCACGCAATGACTGATACATCTGCTCCATCGCGATAGACCTCTGCTTTTCCAATTACAAAAGGAGTCTCTTCTGAAGTTATCACAGGCACCTTGTCTCTTCCAAACCTCAATACAATCGGCCCAACCATTTCTGCAGAAGCTATTGTAGCCTTATATGTCTCTATGGAGTCAGTGGGAACAACAACAGTCATTCCCGGAAGCACTCTTGTAAGCGCCACATCCTCAAGCGCCTGGTGAGTGGCACCATCCGGACCTACAGAGATGCCGCCATGACCGGAAGCTATCTTCACATTGAGCTCGGCATATGCAACAGTTGTCCTGAGCTGGTCCCAGGCCCGTCCTATGCAGAAGACACCATAAGTTGAAACATAGGGTATCTTTCCTACCAAAGAAAGGCCTGCTGCAACATTCATCATGTCCTGTTCTGCAATGCCTATCTGAACAAATCGCTCTGGAAATTCTTTTGCAAAAAGATGAGCTCTCAGCGATGAAGTCAGATCAGCTCCCAGAACAACAACATTTGGATTTGATTTTCCAAGATCCACAAGTGCGTCACCATATCCGAATCTGGTTGGTATCATCTCAGGTGAATCATAAATATTTCCTGCAAGTGCCATCTTCTCATTCAGTCTTTCTGCCATTTTAAAGGACCTCTCCTGCTGCATCCAGCTCTGCCAATGCTTTTTTTGTCTCTTCATCATTTGGTGCCTTGCCATGCCATCCTGCAAGATTTTCCATGAATGATACTCCTTTGCCTTTTATTGTATGGCACAGGATCACAGTCGGCATGTTGTGCATGTTTTTTGATTCGACAAGAGCTTCAACAACCTCATTGATATTGTGTCCGTCGACTTCTATGACATGCCAGCCGAATGATCTCCATTTGTCAGCCAATGGCTCAAGATTCTTGACATCCTTTGTGAACCCGTCTATCTGAAGCCCATTGACATCCACGACCCCTGTGACATTATCCAGACTATAATGCGCTGCTGTCATCGCTGCCTCCCATACCTGGCCTTCATCAAGCTCGCCATCTCCCATCAGGCAATATACATGATTATTCATCTTGTCCATCTTCAGGCCAATCGCCATGCCATTGGCTATTGAAAGTCCCTGTCCAAGGCTTCCTGAACTTGTTTCAAGCCCGGGCAACTTGCACATATGAGGATGACCCTGAAGCCTGCTCCCCAATTTTCTCAGTGTCATAAGCTCTTCCTCAGGAAAATATCCTGACATTGCCATTGCCGCATAAAGCACCGGTGCAACATGCCCTTTGCTAAGGACAAACCTGTCCCTTTTTTCCCAGCATGGATTTTTTGGATCATGCTTCATGACCCTCATATAAAGTGCTGTCAATATCTCTACAGAAGACAAGCTTCCTCCGGGGTGGCCTGAACCGGCAGCATTAAGCATCTTTATTATGAGCTTACGCATATGGTTGGTATTTTTTTTTAATTCTGAGAATTCATCCATTCAAAATCCCTCCAAAACATTAAGTTTAACAATTCAAAGAGACTTTATAAAGATTTTCTTTGTCATACTTTATCACATTGTTATGATGACTTTATCACTTCCTACCTAAACACTTTTTTCTTCACTTTCTCAATAACTTCATGATCCCAGCCTTTTTTCCTGATCTTTTCCAGAATCATTTTTTCAGAATGATGCTTCTTCATCTCTTTTGCTGATTGTAGCAGTTCTCTTACAGGTTTGTCATTCATGCAGAATATCACACTGTATGTCAGGAGCCCTGCAATCAGGCAGACAACCAAAACAATATACAATCTGCCAAAATTTTCATTATCCTGTTCATATGGTATTTCAACTACGGCATTGCCCTGGATCTGCGGTTCAAATTTTTGGTAGAATGTTCTGTTATTGATGATGAATTGAATAAATCCCTCTTCTCTTGGTGCAAATAGTACACTTCCTTTTTCATCTGTATAATAAGTTTCCTCAATACCTGATGGATACCTGACATGAACAGGAATGCTGAAGACTGCATGATCCAGGACTGCATTGAATATCTCCACATTGATCTTATCATCGGATACACTGATGATGATGTCATTTGCATCTCTGAAAGGTACGACTGATTCGCCCTGTTCTGTCTCATTCTCTCCTTCAGTCATATTCTCATTGATTGCTTCTGTTTCTTCATCATCTGTGAATACCGGACTTCCTCCTCCTCCTCCGCCTGAATTAGAGCTAATGACCTCTTTTTTTGCATATACTGTAAATCCAGAGACACCTGATGCAATATTGCCATTGACATCGACAGCTGTCACGTTGACAGAATAGGTCCCTGTTGCTAGATTTAATTCAGCAGAGGAAGACAATTGTCTTTCTGATATGGAATAAATGCCTGTGGCGGTTCCGGAATCCACTCGATAGGAAAGATTTGCAAACTCATCTGTAGAGATCAATATAGGAACAGGATATACATTTGCAGCAGTTGTTGAATAGTGCCCTGTCGGACTCGTAAGAGCTATCACTGGTGCAATTGTGTCATTCACTGAAAAAACAACAGTTTCTGTTCTCTCGTTGTTGAACAAGTCTCTGCAGAGTATTGTTGAATTGTATTGACCATTTGTAAATGGATTAAAAATATCCAGAAGGTCATAGAAGAATGTAGCATTTTCCTGGGCAAAACCATGTACACTGCCATTGAAAGTGAAATTGCAGTAGGCTTCTTCATCAGTTGACAGTGTGATATTGATTCCTGTGCTATAATTGATTACGGAACTGTTCTCTGGATTGGAGATTGTGATGTTGGGAGCAGTTGTATCAACATATGCCAAAACATATGAGAAGTGCTCAACATACACTTCTGTAACTGTACTGGTCAAATAACATGGCAGATCGGAAAAAGTAAAAGCATCACCGGGGCAAAGAGCGACTGTCTGCGGATCAGAAGATAAATTGTATTTATAATGGATATAAGAATAATTATTTGCTCCTGCAGGTAAACTGACTTTTCCATAATAGGATGAACCTGAAACAAAATCATCTGTATCCACAAAGATGCCGTATGTCAGGTTATGCCCGGAAATATTGCTGAATTCTGCAAAATCAGATAGATTTGTGGAGAAGCTCATATTTTGTTGCCATGACACAGATATTCCGGAGACATTCAGGATGGATAGGTTCATATCCTGCAAAATATACTCAAGGTCATATTCCTGCTGTGATATTGTCTCATTGTCCAAATCAGGTATTGTTGTATTATCTGAACGTGTGATTATAATATCCAGTATTTCTTCTGAGCTTTCCAAATTATCTGCAATCTTCTGAGAAAGGTTGAATGTTCCTTCTGAATAAAAAACAACAGTAGTGTTAGCAATATTACTGAAAGTATCATTGGAAAACACTCTGAGCATATGTTTTCCCGGAGTGATATTTGCTTCAGCATAAGCAAAGTATTCTGCAGCATCAACAGAACTCATTACTGATATTAATGCCGGACTATCAATTGAATAGTACACTGAATCAATCAGATGATTATCAGAAATATTTACAGAAAACAAAACAGCGGATGAATTGATGGGTGTTGTGCTGTTTGTACCATTGATATTTATGACAATTGTTGGAGCATCATTATCAACAGTGACATTCACTATGTTTGATTTTACATATTGATTTGACAGGGAATCATAGAAAGTGAAGAATTCATAAGTAGCTGTACTCTCTGCTGTTGCATTCACAAACCATGAATTGATGCAGCTCTGCCCTGACTTCAATGAAAAAAGACAGGCATCAGATGTAGAGTTCACAGGATTCTGGCCGGTCGTATAAAAAGGACTGCTGGCATGCTGCATTGGGACTATCCCTTTATTAGCCAATGAGGCAAGTGCATCTAATCTTGGAAAATTCAGTCCTGAACCTGAGTCATGGATTTCCACTCCAAATGCCTTCAATAGATGCTCTGCTTCTATAGTAGATAGGGTCCTGTTCATCTGGTTTTTGTAGTAGCTGAGAAGGATGGCTCCCACAGCAGAAGCATGCGGAGTCGCCATTGATGTGCCGCTCTTAGTGGTTGTCCCGCCTGTGTGCAGAAGAGACACTATCGAGCTGCCCGGAGCCAATATATCAAGCAGCAGATTCCTGTCAGTGAACGAAGATACTGCATCAAACTTGGTTGTTGAACCGACTGCTATTGCCTGCCTGAGGCAGGCTGGTGAAGAGATGCCTGTTGAAGAGCCGTCATTCCCTGATGCAACAAAAGCCATGAGTCCTGCTTCACTTATCTGGTTTATAAAAGGAGCCATGTAGTCTTCATCGCAGTATTCTTCATAGAGCACATCGCCGCCAAGGCTCATCGATACAATAGATATATTGTATGTCTCTTTATTGTCGATACACCAGTCGACAGAAGAGATTATATCTGATTCATAGCATGTGCCATCTGAATCACATGCTTTCAAAGCAACAATCTTTGCACCCGGTGCAACACCTCTGTATACCGGGTCCTGCGAAGCTATGATTCCTGCTACATGAGTGCCATGCCCCTGATCATCGATAGGATCACTGTCTTCATTGACAAAATCATATCCTGCAATAACAACACAATCTGAGCCCAGGCAAGCTCCAAAATCTTCGTGTGTGTATGAGACACCAGTGTCTATCAGGCAGATGGTCTCACCTGATCCATTTGCTCCAATATTCCATGCCTCATTAGCATGTACTAGAGGTATCGATTCGCTCAATTGTATGTGGAAGACCCTGTCTTCTCTTATGTTTGTCAATGATTCATCCTGTAGTAGCATGGGAAGATCTTCTTCCTCAATTTCAATTGAGATCTTATCTGTGTTCCCGATCTTTTTTAGTTCTCTTGCTTTTGGAAGCCGAATTCTTAAAGAATTGATGTCAGCATCAGGTTTCTTTTTCGAGATCACTTGTTTTTTTGCTTTTGCAAAAGACTTTGGCTTGATCTCACTATCCTTAAACTCAGCTATCAGCTTTCTTGTTTTTCCAGGCATCTCTTTGCTCTTCTCTTTTGGATCAAGATACGCTATCAATCCCTGACATTCTCCCCCACTGCATGAGACTTCTGAAGTGATATTGAATAATGAATCCTTTCTGACAATGATTGATTCTGTGGGAAAAGTGATGTTTGCAAAGAGAGTACCCCAAGGGATATTCCAGGTTGTCTGGCTTGTTTCACTTGCAGATTCATTTGTTATGCACAATGCGCTAAGATTGAACTTTCCTGAATCATTGATCAGGATTGCAGCTGTATTATATATGAAAAAAGTCCCATCAAAATAAGTGGCATTGTTCACATTCAGAAGAAGTGATGAATCTTCTATATTCTCTAAGATGAATCCGACAGTGTCAATTGCAGAAGCATCCTTGTATGTGCAATTAGCCCGGATCCTTGTCAGATTGAATCCATAACTGACATCTGAACATTCTATCCAATCAGATTGATTGCCGCAATTCACAGAATTCACGATCGGCGACTCGGTCACAGATATATCATACGTCCCATTGTCGCGGCTCGAAGAATAATCTTCTGCCTTCACAAAAAGCACAGAATCTTTTGTCACTTCCCACGTTATTTTAGAATTCAGGATAAGACCTGCCAAAATATCATCATTTGATGAAAGTTCAGTAATCCCATCATCATCATACAGATATATGACAGTGTCTGCAGAATTTTCAAGATTATCTGTAAGGACAGTGTATTTTGTACCTGCATAGGCTTCAAAATAATAAAAATCCTCATCACCTGCCGGACTGAATGTATGTGTCTGTCTAGTGCCGTTGGTCAATATTGTTGTAGCTGATCCTATTGCATCATCAGGTTCATATTGGTCCAAAACAGCAAATGAGAAAGGGATTGACAATATAAAAACTAATAACAGAAGCTCTTTTTTCCCCATCCTGTGTTTTTATTTAGGGAACGGATTATTAAAGTTTGCTATTGCTCAAATAAGAAGATTCATTTGAAACACAACATTTGAAGCATATTCTGGAGGGAAGTTTTTTCCCAGATTCTTACAGTTTTGCCTCCAATGGGCTTGCATGATTGATGGATAATTAAGGAGTTATTTTCTATTCTATCTGTTCCAGCATTATTTGAGCAATCTCCCTTAGAACAAGTCCATTCAGATTATGATCAAGTTTTCCATCTTGCAGACAATCAACAATATAAATGCCATATGAATAATAGTCATCCTGATTTTGAATGAGTCCAACATCACTATAGGTATAATGAGTCCACTCACCTACCAAAGACCCATAGTCTTTCCATAACCGTGGAAAAAGGACATGAAAAAAATCCTGATTGCCGGCAGGATATGCTGCACCCATCCTGGAGTAAAAAACAAGACCATCTCTGTTATTCACACCAACCAGCCCATCAGGGTAGTCATATTGCTTTTGGAATGCTGACAGAATTCTTTGTCTTTCAGTTTCTGTAAGTGTGCGTAAATTTCCCTCTGCATTTATAACTATGCTCATATCATGAATTTTTTCGATTAGCCTTGTACTATCATATGCATTAGTAACTAAATTACATTCAATGCAATAATCACACTCCTGAAGACAATAATCAGGTATATTTTCCAGATTGGCTGAATCACAAAGAGGTTTAGGCACATATACCGGAGGATCAACTTCAAGCGACCATTGCTTGATAATTGTATTATAAAATCCGTTCAATTCCAAAAATTCTCGAAATCTAATCAACACCTCGTCCGAATGATAGTCTTTGTCCAGTACCTCCATAAGCCTAGACAAGGCAATATTATTACTACTGAATGAGACAAGTCTGACATCCTTCTCCATTTCATTCCATTTTTCATATCCATAGGTATCGGGTCCAGCTGATCCAATTGTAATATAATAGAAAGTCACAAAAAAATATTTGATCGAACTCATGGGAGGAAGCCGCGTGTTACTGAAAAAATCTATAAGAATTTTATCATCATTAAGTTGTTTCATCATTATTGAAGCTTTGCACTCCCTGCTATTTCTTGTCAATATTTCAGCTATACGAGCGTTCAGTGTTGCTGTATTCGCAATATCTACTTTCATGGGATTGTCATTATCTTCCAAGATTTTGTCTACACCAGATACATGCACTTCATGTGCCATTACCATTCCATTCATAGCTTCAAGTACTTCATCAAAATCAGAATAACAAATATCTTCAGATACTGATCCCTGAGAATTTGTTTGCGAACAAGAATTAAATAAAAATACAATTGAAAATATGATTAGGTAACAATACCTTCTTTTTTCACACATCTTATATAGAGCCTATCCCTAAATTGAGTCAACAATGCGTTTGATAGAAATTTCTCATAAGAAATTGCATTCCCAGTTTGTCTTGCTTTTCTAAAAAATTAGCTTATTGAGATTGGAGCATCAC